>NZ_CBAROL010000027.1:0-31167 GCF_964779595.1 Methyloglobulus sp. | reverse complement strand
AAGGTATTAATGCCCGGTGCTGCTAAATATTTATTGCCATGCGCCTCATACAAGGGTTTTGGTATTCCACCACGGGTATCAGAAGCCCGCAGGAATGGTGCTGTTGACCCCTTCAAAGCACAGGTAAAATCACCTTGAGCGCAATTTACGCCAATATCTTCAGTTTCATTAATAAAATCCCCAGCATTTTTAAACACTGGCCCATCCGTACTGTACGGCGTTTCGACTGTGTAATAGCCAGATTGGGGAGCCGTAAAACGATAGCGCAAGCGTGAGAATACAATTTGATCGCCATCTTGTACGGCATTAACAAATGCGGCTTCTACTGCCAAAACTAATAGCGCATTATTCCCACCAACCAATGCCATGCCAGCAGAAGCGTTATAATAAAATGCTTCGTCGGGGAAATTGTCTGGAAAAGAAATAGCCTGGGTCTCATCAGGTATCGTGCCGTCTCCTGACAACATCAAACAACTTCCGTCCGCCAATTCAGCGTTATCAAGCGGTATCTTATTCGGTAAACACAGATCCAGTGCCAATGGTTCTGGGCTGGTAGAATTTAGATCGCCATAATCTTGATAATATGCCGGAAATCCGGTGACAGAATCCGGGTCGCCAACTGCTGCCAAATCGGCACTTGCATTGATGCTTGCGGTGGCTACCGCTATCGCAAGCAAAGTGTGTTGTAGTTTCATTTTAATACCTCATAATGTCAGAGATTCTGAACAATCAGGGCAATAAGATTTTACATATCAATTTCCGTCGCTTTAAGCGTTACTTGGTACAAGCTAATGGATACAATCGGTATCCTGCCATGTAATCACCCGCTGCGATTAGCCCCAACAGCGCAATAGAACCTTAGGTTAATTGTTTTTTCCGATACTTATCGTCCTTTATTGTCAAAACAGGATGCCCTTTTAATCAGATGAGAAATTCAAAATGCAAACCGTTAAACTTCTAACTGATCATGGAATCTTAAATAGTCAGTTGATTATCCTTGTCCATTTACCCTGATTGTTTAAGTGGCTTTAAATATACTCGGAATCCTAACGGCGTAAATACGTAGTAATACCTATAAAGCAGTGAAATTTTTCACACTTTAGGAACTTACAAAACTCTACAAAGTGATAGCAAATAGTGGTCGTATACGCCAAAAATGAAAAATAACTTGCTCGTTGTGCTAATGTTGGAGCGTGTAAACAAGCAAGCTACTTTTTAAAATTAATCGGGTTATTCAATGATACAAATCGGCAAAATTAATACCCTTAATGTCGCAAGTCGCATCGGTTCGGAGATTTATCTTGCAAGTCCAACATCAGCCAAAGTGCTGCTGGTAGACAAGAAACCGCCTTTGTGTCAGGTGGATGAAGCACTGGATGTGTTCGTCTACGTCGATACCGAAGGGCATTTGGCGGCAACCACCACGATTCCCAAAGCCTTAGTCGATGATATTGCTTGGCTGAAAGTGGTTTCGGTTAATCGGGTAGGCGTTTTTCTGGATTGGGGTTTGCCCAAAGACTTGTTAGTTCCGTTTGGTGAGCAACATCACGAACTGGAAGTGGGCAAATCGTATCTGCTAAAACTGTTTCTCGATGCCCAAAACCGTCTTTTAGCCACGACTAAAATCGAGAAATTCATCGCGGAAGAGGGTTTTTACTTCAAGGCAGGGCAAAAAGTATCGCTGCTTATCGCCGATAAAACCGATTTAGGCATTAAAGCCATTATCAACAACACGCATTGGGGTATGTTGTACGAAAATGAGCTGTTCCAGCCCGTGCAAAAAGGTCAAAAATTAGACGGTTTTATTCGACAAATCCGCGCAGACGGCAAAATTGACCTCACTCTGCATCAACCTGGATACGGTAAAGTTGATGAACTGACCGATAAAATCATAACCAAGCTGAAAGACAACCAAGGTTTTCTACCCTTAAGCGACAAAAGCCCACCAGAAGCCATCTATAACGCTTTCGGAGTCAGCAAAAAGGTGTTTAAACAGGCGATTGGTGCGCTGTATAAGCAGAAATTGGTGGTGATCGAGAAAGATGGGATTAGGCTGGTTTAACGACGACATTATCTCGTTTACACAAAGCTATCGGCAGTGGTATTTGGTCAACCTGCTGGTTTAGCGACCAAAACACTAACTACCGCGTAAATATTAACTTATACTTACGCGGCAAACTTCATTAAATACGCGCTTCTACGGGGTGTTTTATGTTTCTTCGGGTCAAATTTTTCGTGCAATCACCCATCTGTTTCGCATTATTTGGTGTGTTATTGCTATTTTCGCCAATGTCGATGGCCTCTGAACGTATAGGATTGGTTAAAACATACGAACCAGTTGCTACGGCAATCCGGCAAGGAGCTGAAGTTAATCTGCAAGTCGGTGCAGAAATATTTGAGGGCGACACGATTGTTACCAACTCGGATGGGGCAGTCGGCATTATCTTTAGTGATGGTGCAGTATTAACCCTAGGTCCTAGCGGCAAGTTAATTGTTGAAGATTTCCTGTTTAAACCCGCCGAACAAAGCGTTTCCTTCATATCGCGCGTAGTAAAAGGCTCGGTCGCGTTCATGTCAGGTGCGATAGGCAGGATTTCCCCAGGTTCGGTACAATTTAAAACCCCAACTGCAACGCTGGGTTTGCGCGGAACCAAAATCTTGATTAATGTCGATTAACAACTTTAACCCAACCCGATACGGGGAATCTGCTATGAACATTCGGATACTGTTTATTGTGCTAGTGGTCAGCTTGTTGACGGCTTGCTGCTCCACAGGTACGACCGTGGTTTTAATCCCCGATGCCAACGGCAAGGTCGGACAAGTCGATGTTACCACGGCGAGTGGCACGATGATGCTGTCAAAAGACAAAGAAAGCACTCAAGCATTGAATGCCAATCAAGCACCATCCAGGTCTGTTGTGTTAAGTGATAGCAAGATTCATGATATGTTTGCTGACACTTTAGCCAAAGAACCTACGCCGCCAGCACACTTTCGGTTTTATTTTTCATCTGGCAGCGCGGAGTTACTGGCTGATTCCAATGAAGAACTCGCCAAGACGAAGACAGCAATCGAAGCTCGAAAATCTTGCGACCTAAGCATCATCGGACACGCTGACCGTGTTGGCGATAACGAGACGAACCGTGGTATCTCCATAAAACGTGCCGAAACAGTCGCCAAGACTTTAATCGGCATGGGTTCTGCTAGAGAATGTATGGAAGATATTCGCTATTATGGCGAAAACGATCCTGCAATCCCCACTGCCGACAATGTCGATGAACCCCGTAATCGGCGCGTGGAAGTCGAAATTCGGTAAGTGTCTTGCAAGGATTGCAAACTACCCAACAAGGAAGTCCAACGACGCTGCCATCGACTACAATGGGGCGGAAGCAAACCATCCTCATAGGCGTTGCCCTAACATTGCTACTGTTGGCACTGGCAATAGTTAATCCTGCTGTCGTCGAACGGCTGAATAATGCCGTTACTGACATCCAGATCGGGCTACTGCCAAAAGCAACGCTTTCCCCATTACCCGTCATCGTTGAAGTAGACGAAAAAAGCCTTGCCGCTTTCGGTCAATGGCCCTGGCCGCGCTATAAAGTGGCGCGTCTGCTAACAGCCATACAAGAATCTGGAGCCCTTGCAGTTGGCATTGATGCCTTTTTTGTGGAAAAGGACAGAACGTCGCCTGCGGAAATACAGCGGGTAATAGCGCGTGATTTTAATCAAAAATTCCCCATCGCTGCCATACAAGAATCACTTAGAGACTACGATACGATACTCGGCCAGGCATTAAAAACAGGACCTTTTGTAGCCAGTTATTTTTTTGCCTTCGACAAAGCTAACGATAATCCCTGCCAGCCCAAGTCGGCAAGCGGCGCAATGCTTTCCTCTGATACAGATAAAAATGCGTTGCACCATGCCGTTAGTGTCGCCTGTAACGTGCCGCAGATTCAAGAGGGTGCAAACGCTAGTGGATTTATCAATTCTGCACCGGATAGCGACGGTATTTATCGTAAAACACCAGTAGTTCTTGAATACAAAACTCGTCTTTACCCCAGCCTTGCTTTACAAACTTTTTTATCTGCCAATGCACTTGATAATTTTTTAGTTTCTTCCAGCCAAACCGGACTCACTTTACAGCTAGGTAAAATGTCTGTTCCATTGGATAAGGCCGGGAATTTGTTGATTAAATTTCCAATTGATGAACAACGCGTTGCACGGTTTTCTGCCGCCGATATTCTTGCTGGAACTGTGCCAGCAAGCCTATTAACAGGTAAAATTGTTTTTGTCGGGTTTTCTGCGGCAGGTTTACATGAAGTTCGACCTACACCTTACGCACCGCAATTTCTCGGTGTTGAGTTCCATGCCGCCATTATTGATAACTTAGCGCGACAAGATTTTCTACATCGACCTAGCAATGCTGCTTTAATTGAAATAGCAGTTGCTACCATGCTGAGTTTAGCGTTATTCCTAGGGTTATCAGGTGCCGGACCACTAGCAATTATTGCCATCCCCAGTTTACTGATTGCTACGCTATTGGGTTTGTCACAACTACTTTTAGCCAAAACTGGTCTGGTCATATCGCCTGCGTTGCCGATTTTAATGACCTTGCTGGCATTTTTGATTTTAGTTTTAATGAAGTACATCAAGGAATTTCTTCATGCTAAAGAGATGGCTTTACTGGTTGCTCGCACCCAAGAAGGTATCATAGGCAGCTTTTGCTCCATGTCCGAATATCGAGATCCAGAAACGGGCGCGCACATCAAACGCACTCAGGAATACATCAAAGCCTTGGCGCAGCACCTGCAAAAACAACCTAAATATAAGACCTATCTGACCAATGACGTTATTGAATTATTGTATAAAGCTGCGCCACTACACGATATAGGCAAGATCGGCATTCGGGATCATATCCTGCTTAAAAATGATCGTCTTACCGAAGTCGAATTTGAAATCATGCAATCCCATCCGCAAATAGGTGCAGATATTATTAATTCGGTGGCGACACAAATCGGCTGGAATCCGTTTATGCAGCTTGCCCACCAAATTTGCTTATATCATCAGGAAAAATGGGATGGTAGTGGCTATCCCCAGGGTTTAGTGGGAGAAGCGATACCACTTTCCGCCCGCTTGATGGCACTCGCCGATGTCTATGATGCCTTAATCAGCAAGCGTGTTTACAAACCCGCTTTCTCCCATAACAAAGCCGTTGCACTCATCAAGGAAGGCAAAAACAAGCACTTCGACCCTATGGTTGTTGACGCTTTTGAAGCGATACATGAACAGTTTCGCGACATCGCTCTGCGCCTTTTAGACAGTGACGATCAACGGGAAACCTTATTGGCGAATGAAGAGTAATGGGAAGCATCAATCGCTTGTGGTTGCCCAAATACTTAGGCAAACGCAAGCCCAGCACCCACAAAGCCATCACCACAACAATAAAACCGATTTCATAACCTGGTTTTTTGTATAATCGAGCGACTTTCCGGTTATTATCAAACCATGCACACCTCTTTTAAAACCATAGGCATTTTGGGTAAGCCGAGTGATCCAAGTATTGCTAGTACCTTAGCTGTGCTTTACGGCTATTTAAAGCAACATTACCGCGTCATCGTAAGTACGGAGACTGCAAAATACATTGACAATAATTCGCTGGAATGCTGCACGATTGAGCAACTGGGGCAACGTTGCGATTTGGTGATCGCGGTAGGTGGTGACGGCACGTTTCTGTCTGCTGTGCGAGTGACTGCCCACTATGATGTGCCAATTATTGGTATCAATCTAGGGCGGCTGGGCTTTTTGGTGGACATATCGCCCAGTGAGCTGCCTGATAAGCTGCACCGAATATTGCAGGGTCATTATGTCGAGGAAAAACGCAGCCTCTTACAGGCTAAAGTCATTCGGGATAATCAAGTCATCAATGAAGAAACAGCAGTAAACGAAGTTGCTATCCACCGCTGGGTTACGCCTAGCATGATTGAAATCGTCACCAAGATTAACAACGTTTTCCTGAATTCCCAGCGCTCTGATGGTCTTATCGTATCCACTCCGACGGGTTCAACGGCTTATTCCCTATCGGCTGGTGGACCGATATTACATCCTTCACTGAATGCCTTGGTACTCGTGCCGCTTAATCCGCATACCCTATCCAACCGTCCTATCGTGATAGATGATTCGGCTGAAATCGAGATCAGCTTTTGCCAAACCAAGCAAATCAATGCCTTGGTCACTTGCGATCACATCGAAATCCCAGATGTATTAATTAGTGATAAAATTCTGATTAACAAATACCCAAAACCCATACGAATTCTGCATCCAGAAGGCCATGATTTTTTCCAGATACTCAGGTCGAAACTGAACTGGAGTGGCGGCTACCCAACGCATTGAGATGTTAGTAAACCTGACCATTATTGACCTTGCCGTCGTCAAATCGCTGGATCTTGACCTTGCTAAAGGCATGTCGGTATTGACGGGCGAAACTGGGGCGGGCAAATCCATTTTGTTGACGGCATTGGGTTTAGCTTTGGGTGACCGTGCCGATTCGGGATTTATTCGTCCCGATTGCAAACGTGCAGAAATCAACCTTGAATTTGATATAACTGATGTTCTCCAGGCGCAACAATGGCTGAAAGACCATGATCTGGATGACGAGGGACATTGCCTTATTCGACGCGTGGTATCGGACGATGGTCGTTCCAAAGCCACCATCAATAACCGCCCTGTTACCTTACAAATCTTGCAAGAACTCAGCGAAAAGCTGGTGCAAATTCACGGCCAACATGCGCACCTGACCTTACTTAACAGTGACGAGCAACGCCGTTTGCTGGATGCTTTCGGTAAAAATCAACCATTATTGGACAAGCTCAACGATTGCTACAAACAATGGCATAAAGCGAATAAAGAACTGGAAAACCTGAGCAAAGCCAGCGCTGACCAACAGCAACGAGAAGAATTCTTGCGTTTTCAGATTGAAGAATTGCAACACCTTGATTTGCAAAATTACAATTACACGGCTCTATCTGAAGAACACGACAAACTGGCTAACCTTGAAAATATACTCGCCATCGGGCAGCGGCAAGTTGACAGCCTGTATGAGAACGACCAGTTTTCTGTCAACCAACTGCTCAACCAAAGCGTCAGCGAAATTACCCAGATTGCCCAGTATGCGCCGGAACTGAACGAAATAAGCGCCATGCTTTCAGAGGCGCAAATCCAAACTGAAGAAGCTGCTTTGCAGTTGCGGCGATTTATCAAAGCACAGGAAGCCGATCCTGGGCGCATGGCGATTCTGGAAAACCAGATTGGTGTGATCCAAAAACTTAGCCGCAAACATCACGTCAATCCAGAAGAATTACCTGAATTAGCGCAAAATCTCGAACGTGAACTGCATGGCGTTACCCACAGCGGTGAACGTATAGCTGCACTTAGCTTACAAACCGAGGAATTATTCAAGCAATATCAAATATTTGCTTCGGATCTTTCATCTGTACGTCGCCAGCAAGGTACAAAACTCCAACTGCAAATATCGACAATGGTAAAAGAACTCGGTATGCCGCAAGGGGAATTCTTGGTCGATTGCTCAGTATCGTCAGACAGCACACCTAAACTCAACGGCAAAGATAAGATTGAATTCTTGGTCTGTGCTAACCCAGGCTTACCGCCTAAACCCTTGGTAAAAGTCGCTTCCGGCGGTGAATTATCGCGGATAAGCTTGGCGATACAAGTCACCACCTCCAGCGATAACACCACGCCGACCATGATTTTTGATGAAGTGGATTCTGGCATCGGCGGCGGCATTGCTGAAATTGTCGGCCAGAAATTGCGTAGTCTGGGGCTAGGGCGACAAGTGCTGTGCGTGACGCATCTGCCGCAAGTCGCGGCGCAAGCGCATCACCATCTTTATGTGGAAAAAAACAACCAAACCGACATTACTTCATCTACCGTCAGATTACTTGACGATGAAGAACGGGTAACAGAAATTGCAAGAATGTTGGGTGGCGTTACTATTACCGAAAACACCCGCACCCATGCACGAGAAATGTTAACTACAGGAACCAAAAACCAATGATCCGCTTTCCAGCCGAATGGGAAAAACAATCCGCTGTATTAATCGCTTGGCCGCACAGGACGGGCGACTTCGCCAATCGGCTTGAATCGATTGAAGAAACTTATACTTTCATCGCCAAAACGATTACCCAACAGCAAAAACTGATTATCGTTTGCCATGATGATAGTCATCAGCTACATATCAAAGCCTTGCTGCATAACGACCACAATATTGATTACATTCAAGCCACTGTTAACGATATTTGGGCAAGAGATACCGTGTTTCTCACCGTGGAAAACGATGGGCTACCGCAACTGCTCAACTTTCGCTTTAACGGCTGGGGCAATAAATATCCACATCATGAAGATAATGCACTTAATCATAAGTTATTGACCCATGTCCCATTCAAAGAGGTTAGCCATCAGGACATTGATTTTATTTTGGAAGGCGGTAGCGTTGAAAGCGATGGTGTTGATACTATCATGACCACTCGACAATGCCTGTTAAATCCTAATAGAAACAAAGGGCTGACTCAGTCTGACATTGAACAGCAACTGTTACTGCACTTAGGCGCAAAGCGCGTGTTGTGGGTGGATCAAGACAATTTAGCCGGAGATGATACCGATGCCCATATCGACACCTTGGCGCGGTTCTGCTCGGCAACGACCATCGCCTACACCAGTTGTGATGACAGCAATGACCGTCATTACCATAGCCTAAAGCGCATGGAAGCCCAGTTACAAGCGTTCCGTACTTCAACAAACCAACCTTATGAATTGGTCGCTCTGCCCATGCCAAAACCGATTTTTGACGAAGAACACCAGCGTTTACCGGCAAATTACGTTAATTTTCTCATCATCAACAACGCAGTCATGGTGCCTGCTTATTATGATACTATGGATGCCGTCGCCGTGGAACGTCTAGCGGCCTGCTTCCCTAAGCACAAAATCATCCCAACCCCATGCCGTCCATTGGTTTATCAATACGGTAGCTTGCATTGCATGACCATGCAATTTCCTGAAAAGGCGTTATTGGATTGCGAACAGTCGTAGCTTTCTTCGATGGCGATAGCAGAAACCGGCACTAACTGAATTTTATATCGGATTTCGCTTTAGCGATTGTGAAAGAATTAAATGCAGGCGTACAAACCTAGGTTTGTAGCCAACATATAATATTAAAATCAAAGAGATATACAAATAACACACGCTCTTTAGAAGGTTTTACAATGCTTTCAGTCGCTTTAGCTTGCCCACATAGCCTACTGCATGACCAATCACGTACTAATCAAGTACTCTTATACACAAATGGAAAACACCGAACCTGAACGAGTTAACACCAGCCTTCCACCCCAACCAGTAAGTTTTATGGCGGCTTTACGATTTTGGGCAAAGTTAGGTTTTATCAGTTTTGGTGGACCCGCTGGACAAATCGCCATCATGCACCAGGAGTTAGTTGAACAACGCCGTTGGATTTCCGAACGCAGATTCTTACATGCGCTGAATTACTGTATGTTATTGCCGGGTCCTGAGGCACAGCAATTAGCGACTTATATCGGTTGGCTGATGCACCGCAGTTGGGGTGGCATTGCAGCGGGCTTGCTGTTTATCTTGCCATCGTTATTTTTGCTGATTCTACTGAGTTGGATTTATCTGCGTTTTGGTCAAGTGCCTTTGGTATCTGCTGTACTTTACGGCATAAAACCAGCAGTTACGGCGATTGTGCTATTTGCCGCTTATCGCATTGGTTCGCGCGCCCTGAAGAACTGGCTGATGTGGTTGCTGGCGGCATTGGCCTTTGCCGCTATTTTTATTTTACATACACCCTTCCCTGTTATCGTATTGATTGCTGCTTTGCTGGGTGCTTTAGGTGGTCGTATCGCGCCATCATTATTTGCTGTTGGTGGTGGACACGGTGCAAGCAAGCTAAGTTATGGCGCGGCATTGATTGATGACGATACGCCCACACCCGACCATGCCCAATTTCGCTGGGCGCGATTAGGCACAATCCTTTTGATAGGCTTGGTATTGTGGAGTGGCGTAATGGGCGTGTTGTGCTGGCAGTTTGGCTGGCAAGGTGCATTTACCCAGATGGGCTGGTTTTTTACCAAGGCGGCGTTGTTGACGTTTGGCGGTGCTTATGCGGTGTTACCTTATGTGTATCAAGGCGCAGTGGAGCATTACCATTGGTTAAGTGCCGCGCAAATGATCGACGGCTTGGCACTGGGTGAAACCACGCCCGGCCCGCTGATTATGATCGTCACTTTTGTCGGTTTTCTGGCAGGTTGGCACGAACTGCCATTAGGTACTGGATCCTTGCTGATGTCCGCCACAATTGCTGCACTTATTGTGACTTACTTTACCTTTCTACCGAGCTTTGTGTTTATTCTGGCTGGCGGTCCGTTGGTGGAATCGACGCATGGCAATTTGAAGTTTACTGCGCCGCTCTCGGCAATTACTGCTGCGGTTGTGGGCGTTATTCTTAATCTTGCGGTGTTTTTCGCTTTGCACGTATTCTGGCCGGCAGGATTTGGCAGGAATTTTGACGGTGTTGCTGCTTTGATTGGCGCTTATGCCTTAATCGCATTATTTCGGTTTAAGATTGGGGTAATACCTGTGATTGTTGTGTCTGCTGCTGCGGGATTGTTGGTTTCGTTGTAGATCATTAAAATCAACAACCTATACCTCATCACACGGAGAAAGACTTAACGACACAAGGCTAAAACAGCAACACAACCTTGTACCTTGTACCTTGTACCTTGTACCTTGTACCTTGTACCTTGTACCTTGTACCTTGTACCTTGTACCTTGTACCTTGTACCTTGTACCTTGTACCTTGTACCTTGTACCTTGTACCTTGTGCCTAATTTTAATTTATCAACATCCGTGTCAGCGGATTATCGCTGCCTGTTTTCTCCGGCTTATAACCTTCACCTGCACTGCATTGTTCAGTTATCTCGGTAATTTGCTTCAATTGCACCGTGTGTTGTTGAGTAACGGTTTCAACTATATTTAACACTTCACCATCGATCATGTTTATAGCATTTTCCAAGCCTTTGTTGAGTCCTCTTAATGCGCTTTTTTCCAGCGACGGCTTCAGTTTTTTTAGGATAAACCAGGGGATTAACCAGCTTATGAGGATTAACAAGCTGCTATGGATGGCGAAATCTATACCGAGATAGTGGTCGTGAGTGGCGTTGCTATCGTAGTAACCGACAAATACTTGATAACCCACCCAAGCTATCGCGGCTAAGGGCAGGACTATTTCACAGAACCGGACGAACTTCAAAAATCCTCGATGCAGCACATTGCCGGGATAGGCTAACGCCTGTCTTACGTGCAATTCGCTTTGAGCTTGGACGATTTTGGGTGCTTTGGCTCTTAGCAAAGCCAATTGGTTTTTTAGTGGAGCAACGGGCAAACCCAATTCATCGACTTTGACGACGAACTCATCCAGCGCGTCCCCAAACCGCGCTTGCGCCCAGTCGTCCCATAAGGTATTCACCGTCGAATCAGATTGAGCAGAATTAGTCGAGGGATTGCCGATTAAATCCGCCGCATGGTCAGCATAATAAGCGGCGAGTTTCTGGATAGGCCAAACAAAACCTTGCTGTAATTGGTCAGAAGTTGTTTGCCATTGCGCTTCCCAAAGCGTTTCTGCTTTTTTGAATGCGGGATGTGATCCCAGTTTTTGAAGACTGTTTTGGAGCTTTTGCTTTAGCTCATCTTTGCGAACCTGCGTTCCACGTTGTTCCAGTTCTGCAACCACATGCTTGTTTGACAAGGACAAAATGGTTGATTGCAAATCGGCAAACTCATCAGGATAAGTGCTTTCGCCGCACACGGTTTTGAAGATGATTGGCTCTACAAAGCCTGCTTTTCCTAATTGTTGCTTGAAATCTTCGTATTGCGCTTGTTGACCTCTGTCCCATTGGTTTAGCACAAACAACCAGGCATGGCGGTTGCCTTCTGACATCAACAATCGCCAAGCTTTTTCATCACGATAACGTTCTGGGCTGACGACGTAAATCAATACGTCAATATGTGGTAACCACTCAAACACCAGTGCTTTGTTGCTTTGCTCGGTGCTATCGAAATCAGGCATATCGATCCAGACGATATTTTTTTTGGTCTCATCCTCATGCTGGGCAATACGTATCTTTTCGATAGGCAATTTTTCCGGCAAGTGATTGATTGCAATATCTTTATGGTGGTAAAGCGTTACTTCACGTGAAGTCGGTCTTTCTATGCCTGCTTTGGCAATTGCTTTGCCTGCCAGACGGTTCAGCAATGAACTTTTGCCCACACCGGTACCGCCCATAAAGGCAACGATGAGCGGTCTTGAGCCGTTATGGTTGAACAAAGCTTCCGGCGTTCTGGCATCAAAATCGGATAAAGTTTGCGCGGTTTCGGTGTTTATCCATCCGGCTGATAAGGCTTGTTCAGCCCAACGCTTGGTTTTTTCTACAAGTTCAGAGTAATCGTAAGCCATGACGTTTTTCTGTGAGTTGTGATTCTGCTTGCTGTAGCTGCTCAGGTGAAATGTTAAAATAAGTGACCGAGGACAATTGACCGGACAATTCCAGCAGCTTTTTCTTCATGCTGTCAGTAAATAAAGCTTGTTTGACCGCCGCCAATTGGCGTTGTTTTAGTTCTTTTTCCACCCGCCCCATGTAACTGCCTACTGCACTTTCCGCCAATAACGAAGTGACAGTCAACATGGCTGGCGCAATAATCAAATCGTGCATACCAATGCCGCCGGTATGCAATGCCAATGCGATAACGGCGGCATCGGCAGTGACCCTAGTTGCCCGTAAGCTATTGAGGATGACCGGTTGTTCTTGTAATTTATGGTAGAGCTGGTTAGCTGTATTTTCGACTTCTTCCTGAAATGCCAGATGATAACGCTGTGCGGCAGTGCTAAAATCACTAAGAATTTCAGACCGTTGCGTACGTAGCAAACTGCTAAATTCCTTCCACCATTGGCTTTGCCGATTTTGTTCGGCTTGGTTTAACAACTTATCCGCCATTTGAATGAGGACATGTTCGGCGATTTGATTGAGCAGGGTGATTTCCTGGCTGCTATCGGCGATATGTAGGCGTTTTTTGCCGATGCTCATCATTTTTCTGACAGGCCAAGTGAGTAATCGGCGCGTATTCGCTAAAATTCCAGCTAAACCGGGAATTTCCAGTACATTCAACAACTCAGCAAGGGCAAGTTGGAAAGTTTCGTAATGATGCGGATGGTTGAGGTAATCGCGCTGATAGCTATCCAAGCCTTGCTGGATGACTTGATCGACCAAGCCGTACCAATCTTTTAGTGATGAATGCTCGGCAAGCACAGGATCTAGCCAAGCTTGCCAGTGCTTTTGCAATAGTTCTTGCTCTAATCGAGGTTGAATTTTGCGGTTAACCTGCCCAGCCGAGCGTTGCAATTGCTGCTTATCAGGCCATTGGGGTTTACCGCTTTGTTTTTGGTAATATAAAGGCACAACTTCAGGAAATCCATCCTTCCTGACTTGCTGCCACTTATCTTTTAAGGAATTGATTAATAAGCTTTCTGAACCCTCACTCAGCTTATTCAAGCAGATAATAGTCGGCTGCTGCATGACTTCAATATCCGCCATAATGTCCCAAACCGATTGGTCGGCGTACTTCTCTTTACTGACGACTAATATCACCAAATCCGCCAGTGCCACTGTTCGGATAACCCCTTCGCGGTAACTCGCCGAATCGATGGAATCAAAATCTGGCGTATCCCACAGCACGCCTTTGGGCAAAAACGCGGAATCGGTGGTATTTTCGGCCAAGGAATAGCAATCATGCCTATCTTTAGGTAACTGGCTTTGCTGCATTTGTTGAAAGCGACCGAAATACCATTGCAATCCGCTACAAGCCGCAAGGTTTACACCGTCACAAAAACCTTGCGGGTGCATGGTATAACCCGCTAACGGACTTACGCTGGCGACACTGCTATTCAGCAAGGCATTCACTAACGAGCTTTTACCCGCTTGCGTTGGCCCTACGACGGCAATCTGCAAGGGATAATCCGGTGTACTCGTTAGCATCTGACCTTTCCGCAGAAATGCTTCCGCCAGAATCAAATCATCTATACGCTGTTGATAGATGGAATTATTTGACTCATCACGCTGTTGGCTTAATACTGACTGGTATCGCTGTTTTAGTAATTGTATAAATTCCAGCATAAGGCTTTTGCTTAAGTTTATAATTGACCTACATTTTAGTCGATTTAGCGATTTAGTGTTATACGCAAGACCGTATTAACAGCAGCTTGATTGCACCAGAACACCGCTTGGGTAGTGGCTGTTCTGATAAAACAAAACACGGTACATAGCGTCATATAATATACAGTAATAATAACCATGAATACCCTAATCATGGACAGAACCATTACACGAGGCCACACTATGAAACGAAACCCCCTGCTTTTTCTTATTATCTTATGTTTAGCACTGACTGCTTGCGGTAAAGCCCAGTCAGTTAACGGACATACCACAAGAACTGCTTATCGCTCCATCAAGATAATCAAAGAAAAACTGCCGCCCGATAACAGAATTGAGTTTGAAGTCTCGTTCTGGACGATACGTGATTCTAAAAAGTCCGACGATGAGTTCCTAGATACCGTTGACGGCAAAGATCCTTGGGAAATTATTGATATGGCGAAAGAAGTTTATCAACAACGCAAAGCTAGCGGATTTAAAGGTTACGAGAAATACAATAGCTGGGAACAAATGATTGCCCAGTTTGATAAGGAAAGAATCGATCAGGAAAAAAAACCCGGTAGCACAAAAAGGGAAGATACTAAGAAAAATGGCACAATCCTATACGATATGAGATCACCTGATAAGTAAGGTTTTCTGGTTGGATAATAATGAAACAAACTGGCTGGCTTCCAAAATAGTCAGCTCCATTGCATGGATTAATTGGGAAATATCAATGCCTATCTCAATAAATTCGTGTTGCAAGGCGGAAATGGCACGGGCATTAAGGTTGTGCTTAAGATACAGCACCTGATCTTTAAACGATAATAGCACTGGCTGAATGCGAGTTTCAGCCAAACGCATGGTCTTAATCAGCCGAACGTAGTTCTGTTTCGCTTCTTTAAGCTGCTGTTTGCTGTTGTTACGCAAGGTACGATTAGAATATTCATTCAACTCACTTTCCCATTCCGCAAACAAAGCGTGGCTGACTTCCTCAATTGCCCGTATCCGGTCGCTGACAGAATCGGATTTTGCTCGGCAAAATTGATATTGCCGGTTTAGTAGATTGTATTTTTGCTCTAAAGTCGATTCATTGATGTTGACTAACGACCTAAATTTCCCCAGTGCATCTTCAAATTCATTGCGAGTTTCTTGCAGGCTGGTACACGCCTGTTCCACTTGATATACCACAATATCGCGCTTGTGTTCGCCGATGGATTCCCGTGCGCTATAGTAAAAATTCCTGAACAGTTTGGAGAAAATCTTACGGAAAAACCAGAAAGTAGTCTTTTTTAGCCCTTTTGAAGGTATTTTTACTGAACTAGGATATGAATTCTTCTGCATTAACGATATTTAGTTTGAATAACGTTTGTTGGGTAAATTTATGGAACGAAGCATCGACAATCTGCTGCTGCATTAGTTTCAGCACATCAAAATCAGGGTTAATATTAACAGATTTGACCACGATAAGCTCATCAGCACCCAGTGTTTTAGCCAACCATGCTGACAAGCTGTCTGAGGTAATATCCCAGGATGACGGAATTCCCGCACTATCAAGTTCCGTAACATCAGGCGACCAAATAAAAACTCCTTGCTGATTGATTTGGTTGCTTATTTGGTTTACTGAAGCGGCGATCATAAAATGCGGTTTTAGTGCCTTGAACAACAAAGCCATTTGCTGCATGGCATGGATTGCCATAAGGTGTGCGGTTCTGTCATCAAATTGCCATTGCTTCTGGACTTGCCTAACTTGGTCAGCAAACACACCACCGCCAGGCACAATGACCACTGCCCTGCGCTGGTAATCTTTGTCAATCTTGTCCAGACACTGCTGCAACTTGCCTGATGTTGCCAAGCTGCCTCCCAGCTTGATAACAATCATTCAACCCGTAACTTATTCAACAACTTCAACAACGCCGCCGCTTTATCAAAGCACTCCTGATATTCTTCTTCGACATCGGAATCGTTGACAATCCCGCCACCCGCCCAAAATCGTATAGATCCATTGGAATGTACCAAGGTACGAATAGCAATATTGCTGTCCATATTGCCATCGAACCCCATGTAACCGATAGCACCGCAATAGACACCGCGTCGATTAAGTTCCAGCTCTTCAATCACTTCCATTGCGCGTATTTTTGGTGCACCAGTGATCGAACCGCCCGGAAAACAGCTTTTCAACAAATCCAGCGCATGTTGACCGTCAGCCAAAATACCGGTCACAGTGCTGACCAGATGATGCACAGTGGTATAACTTTCCACCGCAAATAAAGCCGGAACTTTTACCGAACCTGTTTTGCAAGTTTTGCTCAAGTCGTTACGCAGCAAATCGACAATCATCAAGTTCTCCGCCCGGTCTTTAGGGCTGTATCGGAGTTGGTCGATTTGCAGCCAGTCGGATGCCGGATAAGCTTTTCTAGGTCGTGTACCCTTAATGGGCTTGGTTTCAACACGACCATTTTCGAGTTTTAAGAACCGCTCTGGCGATGAACTTAAGATTTGCACTTCAGGAAAATTCAAGAATGCACTGAACGGCGCGGCATTCATTTCCCGTAACTGTTGGTAAGCCGACCAGGGATACCCTTCACAACCAGCGACAAAACGCTGACTTAGGTTGACCTGATAACAATCGCCTTCTTTGAGGTAATGTTTGATCTTATCGAACGCGCGGCTGTAACTGACCTTATCCATGTTAGATTTGACCTCGCTAGTGACCTTGAATTGTTTGGTTTGATCTTTAGTTGGTAACGTACTAAATAAGCTGATAAGTGACTGCCAATGATCTTCATTACAGCCTTGTCCGACCAAAAAGCTTTGACGTTGATGATGATCGACCACCACTGCCCAGTTATAAATGCCAACCGCCATTTCAGGAATATGTTCGGCATCGTCTGCAATGACAGGTAACTTTTCCAGCCGACGCGCCAAATCATAAGAAAAATAACCGATAGCCCCACCATTAAAAGGGAAATCTTTAAAACCTTCAAATGGATTTGCGACTAATTCTGCCTTTACCAGATCGAACGGATCATCACTGGAATCTATCAACGCACCGTTTCGGTTGATCTGGGTGATTTCGCCCTGCGTGACCAAAGTAGTGACAGGCTCTGCGGCGATAATGTCGTATCGACCCTGATCACTGTACGGATAACCGCTATCGAGAAATACCGCCCAAGGCTGGTCTGCAATAGCAGAAAATAAGACTGCACTATCAGCAAAATAAGGTAGGGGGGAGATTAATTGCTTGCTTGACACTGTTTAGATTGTGGCTGATACGGAAAGGTAATTCGACAATTCGGACATATCTATGATGACACAAGCAGAGGGTGTTGATGCAATAAGATTTAGAGCAAATAAGCAACTAGCCACACCATCCCAAACTACATTTTCCCCCTAAACATAAAATACACAGCCGATAACAAACACAAACCCGCCCATAAATAATCCAGTTTTAACGGTTCACGTAGGTAAAAAACTGAAAACGGCACAAAAACAGACAAAGTAATCACCTCCTGCATCACTTTCAATTGGCCTACACTCAGCACTGTATAACCAATACGATTAGCGGGAACTTGTAACAGGTATTCAAATAAGGCGATGCCCCAACTGACTAACGCGGCAATTACCCAAGGCTTGCTGTGCAGTTCTTTTAAGTGCGCGTACCAAGCAAATGTCATGAATACGTTGCTGCATAGTAACAGGGAAATGCTGATTAATATGGGGTTTCTCATCGATAGCTTGCTAAAAGTCCGACAATGTTTTCGGCGGAATCGCCGCCCTAAACGCATTTAAAATGGCAATCACATCAATCACTTCCTGCGTAATCGCACCAGCGACAGGCGACAAATAGCCCAATCCGGCAAAACCCATCCCGACGAGGCTTAAGGCCATACCGCCTATTGCGCTTTGTAGGGCGATTTTACGCATCCGTTCGCCGATATGAAACAGCTCATCAACTTTTATCAGTGAGCTGTCCATGATGACCGCATCGGCGGATTCTCCGGTGATGTCACTGTTCTGCCCGAAGGCGATACCAATGGTTGCGGCGGTCAGCGCAGGTGCATCGTTAATGCCGTCGCCTAGGTAGACGGTTTTTGCAGCTTTGGTTTCGGTGCGGACAATTTCCAACTTTTGCTCAGGGCTTTGGCTAAAAAATACATGCTTGATGCCGACTTCCTCTGCCAGATAGCGCACTTCCGATTCCCTGTCGCCCGAAACGATCATTACCTTTCCGAAGGCATGGTTAGGCTTCAAATGGTTAATAAACGATGAACTATCCGTACGGACTTCATCCCTGAATTGCAACAGCGCGGCATAATCACCGTCAATCAACACGACACATTCCAAACCACCGCTGACGGGCGGCAATAAGCTGGCAACATCGGGCTGGTGTTCCAGTATTTTTTTGCGACTGGTCACTTGAACTTTTTTCCCGTCCACATCACCAATTACACCTTCGCCCGCCAACTCCTTGATATTACTTACGGCCAGCACAGGCAAACCGGCTTTTTCCGCCGCTTTGACTATAGATGTTGATAGCGGATGCCTTGAATAGCGTTCCAGACTGCCGATTAAGGTCAGCACGACTTCTTCATTATGTCCGCTACTAGGAATCAACTTAGTCAATGACGGACGACCGTATGTAAGCGTGCCGGTTTTATCGAAAATCGCCGTCGTACACTGACCGATGGTTTCCAGGATGGCGGGGTTTTTGATGATAATTTCGCGCTTCGCCGCCAAGGAGATAGAACTGATAATCACGACTGGGATGCCTATCAATAAAGGGCAAGGGGTGGCAATTACCAGCACCGCCAAAAACCGGACGACATCCCCGTAATACCACCAACTGGCAATGGCAATTAGCAAGGCCAACGGCGTGTATAACGCGCCAAGCTGATCGCCAAGCCTTCTTAATTGCGGACGATGCTGTTCAGAAGCACGCATGACTTCGGTAATTTTGGCATAGCGCGAATCGATGACCAGCTTGTCGGCACGGATGGTCAAAGCCGAATCGCCGTTGATTGCACCCGACATCACTTGCGAACCGCTGGTTTTTTCCATCAGATAAGGCTCACCGGTCAGATAGGATTCATCCATCGAACCTACACCCTCCAGCACCGTGCCATCAACAGGGCAAAGCTCATGCGGGAGTACTAATAAAGTATCGCCAATATTGACTTGCTCGGTAGGAATATCCAAAACGCTCTCATCAGCTTGCCTATGGGCGATGGACGGCATCCGTTTAGCCAATGCTTCCAATACCGATGAAGCCTTTCTTACGGCGTAAGTTTCCAGCACCACGCCACTGGCAAGCATTAATATAACTAAACTACCAGCCAGATTTTCGCCCAGCAACACGGAAGTGACAATGGATATGCCAGCGAGCAGGTCAGCACCAAAATCTCCTAGCAGGAATTTCTTGATAATCTGAAAAACCAGGGGAATACCTCCCAGAATAAGGACAAGGTACAAGGGTGATTGCACCAAGGAAACCGGAAAACTAAGCTGTCCTTGATAGAGATTGGCAACCGCAGAAGTCAACACAGCATTGAGCGATACCGTATAGATTTCGTCTTCTATCTTTAAGCCATAGCGCAAAACCAGGTACACGCAAATACCCAGCAAACTAAATACAAGGATAAATTTTTCAGTACTTGTTTGCGTGGTTTGGGACATGATTGTTAAATTCAGCGTATTTTTTGACTAGGTTGATAGCTTTGTTCCGCTTTTAAGGTGGGAATTGTACCTGTGCCTAGGTGTTTGCTATAGCGGGGGTTGTTGATTCTCGGTAGGGCAACTCTTGTAGTTGCCCTAGACACCCTGTGGATATTTGAATTCAGTAGGATTCAACCGATAGGCAGACACAAGACCTGCCCTTACGGTATCTATGTTCCATGATAATAGCCACCGGAAGAACCTTGTCCAGCCGGAGCAGGATTAGCATCGGGGAACACATCCTTTTGATTAGGTGCAGGTGCAGCTTCTTGTGGCTCCATCATGGGAACGCGCTCATAAACTGCAACGGGTTCACCGTCCAAATCCTTCAACGCCTGATTCAAAGCTTTTTGGTCGAATTCCGGCATTTCTTCTTTCGTCGCCTTCTGAATAAGCCTTAAAGCCACCGCATAGCGATCAGCTTGGCTCATTTCTTCGCCTTCCAGATCAGGATGCGCTTCTACATACAACACATTATCCAGCCAACCTACTTTAATCGGTTGTTTAACCATGTAGACGGCGGTCCCTACTGGCACGACATCATATAAGGTTTCAACATCTTCTGGGTACATCCGTACACAGCCGTGGGTGATTTGCATACCGATACCATAAATTTTATCGACATCTGTACCATGAATACGGTATTCACCCGGCAGGTTAAGGTATAACGCACGCGTTCCTAAAGGATTATGCGGACCTGGCGGTACTATAACTGGCAGAGGATCACCATTTGCGGCATGTTCGCGCCTGATGGATTCAGGTGGATGCCAAGCAGGATCTTTGACTTTTCGGATAACTGAGGTTTTACCTAACGGTGTTTTCCAGTCTTGCCGACCTATCCCGTGTGCAAACGACATCACTTCGCCGCCTCGTCCAGGTGGGTAATAATACATACGGAATTCAGAAATATTCAGGGTAATGCCGTTATGCGGGGTATCTGGCAACACACGGCGATTAGGCAGGCGCACAACTTGACCTTTCTTAATCAACCATCTATCTATCTTGGGATTAAGTTTGATGATTTCTGTTTGCCCTAAGGTGTAACGTAAAGCCATATCTAGCAGTGTCTCATCTGCCACTACCGTTGCCGTGGCATCCCCGCTTGGGAATTGCTCAAGAACGGTATCACCTGGTGTTCCAGGCAATTGATAGGTGGTTGCACTGGCATAAGCACTGCTAAAAATCAGTGCGACCGAAACAATCAAACGCCCAAGAGTTTTACTTAAGTTCGTGTTCTGAGGAAATGTGTATAAGCGAGTCATAATTAAATGGTGATGTTAATAATCTGCGTTACCCTTTGATAATCATCAGGTTCTTTCTTTCAATATCGGCTATATCTTAACATGGTTCTATGCTGCAATATACACCATGATTAAGCATGGCTTAAATTTGTGAGCAAGGTCTTAATTTCACCCTTTTTTTGGCTGTGCGGGTAATAAATGGCATAAATCTGGCGACTAATCTCTGGATTACACAGGTAGCGACTTTGCACATCGCCAGCGTTTAATGGCAAAGTGTACTCAGGCATCAGCGCCACCCCCATACCAGTACGCACTAGGTTAACAATCCAGTCTTCGCTGTTGCTACGGTAGGCGGCGTAGAGGTTGATTTCCTCGTCCTGGCAAATAACCCGTAGTTTGTCCCTTAATTCACAGTTTAATCGATCCAGATAAGGTTCTGACTGGATTTCTTTCAGGTCAATTTTCGCCAGTTGATTAAAACGGTGCTTACTGTTGAAAGCAACCACATAGCGTTCAGTATAGAGCAGCATCGATTGATACGGCGATGCCAGCAATTGCGCGGGGGTGCTAATCACCAAATCCAGCAAATCTGACTCTAGTTGTTGCAATAATTCTGCTTCGCTTTCAACAATCAATTCAAATTCAATATTGGGGAATTCCTGCTGATAATGGGCAAAAATTGGGCTTAACCGTTGTGCGCCTATGGTTGACATCAAGCCAATCCTCAATGGAATATTATTCAGCTGAGTAAAGCGAAACGACAAGTTCGGATATTGTCTGTGCGTTACCGTACATAAGCACACGGCAACTATTAGAAGGACGGTAGCCAGTATTTTCATTCCGAACTTAGCAGTAGACAAAAAAACCCCGCTGTTAAGCGGGTTTTTTGTTTAAGACTATCTAAAAAAAAGCATTCTAGTGTAACGTCCCCAACAAACATTAAGTTATGATAAAATTGGTGTTCATGAGAACACCAATGAAAATTACGCTGACTGAAGCGTGACCGGACAATACTGGAGCGGTAGGTGAAGAGCCGAACCGTTGGGGATAAACGAAGGCTACGCGCAAGAATGGTACTGATGACCGCCGACGACTTGTCAACGAAGGCCATTATAGCAACGTTGGACATAAGCAACCCGACCTTGAACAAGTGGCGAAACCGCTATCTTGAAAGCGGTGTTGAAGGACTCAAGAAAGGCAAGACCCGCCCGTCCCGGATACCTCCTTTATCAACTGAGGAAGTCCTGGCCTTGACGCTGATCGGCAAACCGGTTGCCGCCACGCACTGGAGCTGCCGGACAATGGCGGAGCAAGTGGGCATTTCGCGGATGGCGGTGCATGGCATCTGGCGGGAACACCCGCTGAAACCCCATCAAGTGAAAGGCTTCAAGGTGTCGAACGACCCGCTGTTCGCCGAAAAGCTGCGCGATGTCGTGGGTCTGTACCTGACCCGCCGGAGAAGGCCATCGTGTTTTCGGTCGACGAAAAAAGCCAAATCCAGGCGCTGAACCGTAGCCAGCCCGGACTGCCGATGAAGCCCGGGAAATGCGGGACGATGCCCACGATTACAAGCGCCACGGCACCACCACCTTGTTTGCCGCACTCGACGTGCAGACGAGGGCGGTGATTGGTCAGTGCCAGCCCAGGCATCGCCATTTATGCCCTTTGGGTACGACGAGTTCCTCAAGTTCCTAAAGACACTTGACCGGCGGATCGACAAGACCTTGGCATTGCATTTGATCGTCGACAACTATGCGACCCACAAGCATGCCAAGGTAAAGGACTGGCTGGCTCGGCATCCAAGGTTCCACCTGCACTTCACGCCGACCTCGGCCTCTTGGGTCAACCTGGTCGAGCGATTCTTCCGAGACATCACGGTAGAGCGCATCCGGCGCGGGGCGTTCCACAGCGTCGACGACCTCAAAACGGCGATCCAGGAGTACCTCGACCACCGCAACAGCGACCCTAAACCTTACCATTGGACAGCCAAGCCAGAGACGCTCTTGGCTAAAGTAGGCAAAGCTAAAGATATGTTAAGGACGTTATACTAGCTGTTTTAGCAAATAGCCAAACTATCCTACAACATGTAGACGACAGAAAAACCGATTTGCTCGCCCGTCATTCAAGATTCGACTATGTTGAAGGCAGTTATTACAGGGCAATTCCTTTTGATTATTCGAGCAAGCCTAAAAATTCTGTGGTTAGTCATGTATAAATGCTAACAATACATTGCATGGCTATAGTTCATAGCCGATTAATTCATAACCAATTTGTCAACAGGTTGCAGGTTACATAGCCGGAGGTACGACAATGCATAAACGGTGTTGAGTACGATTGGATTCAAACTGGATAATTCGTTTTACAACATCTTCGCCGCTGCTATCGCCCACTGGACCTGAAGTTATATGCCCACTTGCTTCGCTTACCAAATGGACGTAGCTCATGTGAGTACCCCCTGCTAGCGTCGAATTGATTAATAACTCAGTTTCATCTTTCAGTACAACCTTACTAGGAGCAACGCTACCTGGATTACAAGCACCGAAAAAAATCAAACCGTCTGCTGGTAAAAGCGATTTCAGGGAGGTTGTGAAAAGAAAAAATCGTTCAGGAGATAACGTAACAGATTTCTTGATGTCGAACAGCGATTTTCTACAAATAAGCTCGCAAAGATGCTGTTGGTATTCACGTTGTTGGGGTTGCCATGAAGAAAGTTTTTCTGTCGAACAATAACGTTGATAACAACTATTATCCAGCGGCTGGATTTGTTTTTCATAACCCGTAAGCTGCTGCCAAATAGCATCGAATTCCATCAAAGCCAAGTCCTGCCAGTGCGAGGCCATATAATCACTAAATAAGCGGTTCTTTTCTGTATCGTAAGTAAGGGACAGCTCATTGTTTAGCCCTGGCTGTGCCTCGGAAAGCAGAAGTAATTTGCCTGTGCTACCCGTGATCTTATGGTCTTGCATATACACGGCTTTCTTAAGCACTGGCCCGTCATAACCGCCATGACTGATAAAAATAATCCGGTCGAAAGAAGCCTCTTGCTGCACTAACTGCTCGACTTGCCGGTAATAATCTGTCCACTGCCAAACATCTCGGAGTTGGCTAACGGTCGCATGAAACCGGTTACGGTAAAAAGCGGCTAAGTCTCGGGCAGGTTTTTCAGGCCACCTTGGGTTCTCATTGATATCCTCTTCCCCTTTCAACAAGGGTACAAGAAGCACATGCCTTGGTGGCTGCTGTAACCTTAAATCGCTCAATTTCACAGAATATGGCAAGCACGGCTTGACTGATTGTTCTTCGCTGTGAGCGTTGGTTGCATAAACTCCCATTAGGAATATAGAAGCTAAAATCCGAAATCCTTTGATAATCATAAAAGTACAACTCCATCAATAAAGTGAATTTATTAGCTTTTCAACCCTGCGAAATTAATAGCGAAGACCACCTGAACGACAAGACCTTGCAACATACTTCCTGCATGTTGTCCTGTAGCTTTGTAGCCAAAAATATTCATAACAACTATCGACTTATCTGTAAGTGATACCTCTTGGTTTCATAATCGAAAACTTACACCGCGTACTGATAATGTTGTTTCAGGATTTATCCTTAATAGCGTTATGTCTGAGTTTGAGCCATTTTTTATACTTAAATAAACTCCAAATAGAACTTCTAAATTTAGAGCCAATAAATAAAACTTGCCCCAATCATAAGGAATTATTAAGGATATGTCTGTTCGTTAGCGTACACAATTTTGTCCTAAACAAACGGCAACAAAACCTGAATAGAAGAATTCTTCAAAGATGAATGATTTGAACGCAACTTACAAAAAGGGCCTTCCCAAATTAAAGCTGCAAGTTAACATCGGGAACAGATTCCCAGCACAGACATATTAAGGGAAAAATTGTGGAAATGGATTAGAAGCACCTGGGTGTGCAATTTAGGATAATTTTGACCACTGCACACCACCCTAAATCTTTTCATTGGACGGAAAAACTAGAGGCTATCTTGGCTAAGGTAGACAACGCTGAAGATGTGTTAAGGACTTACACTAGTTTGAATTTTTTGCGCCAAAAACAGACTTGCCCGCTTTGGCTGAGATACGTTGGTATTTGGCGTAAGCGATGCCGGCAGAACTACGTAATTCCGCTTCACTCGCCTGGTTTGCAAAACCTCGTGCAATCGCTTCCAACACATAGGCTTCTGGTGCCATAAAGCTATAGGTGGTTACGACCGGTTTGGAACCTGCAGCAAGCAAATGCGCTGAGAAATACTCCTCACTCATGCAAGCCAGGACAACCGCTTGTTTATCATGCCTGGCGTGTTTTGGAAAGCGTTCAATGATGGGTTGGTTTTGGATGTCCATCAATCCATCATGACCAATGAAAACCACCATTTCACGCTTTGTAGCATTCGGTGGAGAAGCTGCTTGTTGCATAAAGTCAAGCATCGCCTGGTCAATCCGGTTGCCTCGATAAGCATCGGCGGTAACCGTGAGATCGTCCTTCCAGGCAAATTGACAACGTTCTAAAATAGTATCGTTAATATCTTTTTCACACCCCAACTTCCGCCAGCCGTTCGCTTTGCTCAAAAAGGTTTTCACGCCATAAGCCGCGCCCCAATAGAGATTGCTGCTCGGATTATTACCATCACCAATTTTCGCAGGAACAGGCTCGATGCCTTGTGATACGTTGTCCACGAGGGACACAATTACATAAATATGCGTGTTTGGCATAGCTACGACACAGGGCGGTAGCACCACGCAAAATAGCACACTGAATAAAAAAATTGAGCGCAGGGTAATCATGTGTAGAACCATCGTCAGATGGCAATCAAATTTCATCTGAATAGGTTTTGTTTCAGTATCATAAGATTGGCCTCAAACGATTCCGGTAAGGTGCTAGTCTACGAATGGTAGTTTATTAACACACAAGACACAATATGTTTGCGTAAAAGGGATCTCTAAAAACCCCCTCTACCTCTAAGAGAGAGCTAGGTAATTGTTGTAAATACTTGATTTTAAAATACTAATACTAACTTTCCCCCAGGGAGAAGGAGCTTTTTGAATTTTTAGAGATACCCTTAAGATGTTTGTTACGACCAGAGAGATAATTAGATACCATTCCTGATACTCTATGGATA
The DNA here is from genome assembly GCF_964779595.1 of Methyloglobulus sp. Classification (NCBI taxonomy): domain Bacteria; kingdom Pseudomonadati; phylum Pseudomonadota; class Gammaproteobacteria; order Methylococcales; family Methylococcaceae; genus Methyloglobulus; species Methyloglobulus sp. Next base: position 4,808 of record NZ_CBAROL010000027.1, on the reverse strand, counting down.
AATCGAGGGTTGAAAAAAGCGGATGAAATCACTGGTTTCAGGACATTATCGTAATGGTACAGTTTGACTGAGGGTATACCCCGACAACGCCAATATTAAAAGGGGACAATGTTCCCTTTTAATAAGTAAAACCGTGGTTCGCTAGTGTTGCTAGAGCCGATTGTCTATCGGGTTTCCTTTATCAGCCTGGTACTCTGAAGCCCCACGAGATAGAGTAACGCCGTTACGAAAAGGTACAGTGCAGAGGCAAGGAAAGATGGGGCAAAGAGATGCTGTTTCTCACGGTAGTACTCCAAAAAAGGTTGTAGCTGTTTTAGCTAAACAAAAAAAAGAGGACAGATACTTTCGGTTCTCTTTTAAAATGCTTTTACTATGAACAAAATTAAGCAGTTAAAGCTTTAAAAACCTTTCTGCGAGTTGAAACGCCCATCAAGCCAGCAAGAGCAGATCCGAACAGCCAGATGGCCGCAGGAATGGGGGTTGTGACAACTGTTTGTTGAACCTCAATGCCTTGCAACTGGTATGCTTGTCCTCTTAGGGTAGATAGTCCAACTAAATGAAAAATATGGTGATTGTCGGTACTTGAAGTGCCTCCGAACCAACGTTTCTTCAGCGTATCAAATGACATATCAACATTATCTAAAATAATGGTCGTTATAAGAATGTTTTCATCTCTTAACTCATTCATATAGAAATCCATTTTTTCATCCACCCCAGATAAGAAGCTCCATTTGTGACTAAAACCACCGGCGAATACCCCAAAGCCATAGTTAGCAGAGATTACCTCATCTTCAATCAAGGTTGTGGTAGTTTGATCTTCGGGGGAATCTGGGACTAAATCCCAGTTCCATACACTTGCAGCAGAAGCAACACCTGAAAACCCCTTCATTAGCCAAACTGCTAAAACAGTGCTTATTTTTTTCATAGCAAAACTCCAAGATTAAAAATTACTAAGATTAAATAAAGTAATTAATTCACAACCCAGCTATCTTCATTCCAATCACCAAAAAGACCATTAGTTTTCCGTCCCTGCCTACAACAGGTATGGCTTTTATCGTCTTTGAACCGTGCGTTCATCACGCAAACTCACAAACTCTATATATTAATCAGCGGTATTGTTACTTTAGCTGATGCCACCTAGAGTAAATGCGTTGTTTTCGCATATCTCTAGCAGCCAGGTCGCAAATAGCTCGACCTGCAAAATAGATAACCAGCGTAGAAGTGTGAACGGTTCTTTAGCAAGGACTGTCCGTGCAGTCATGCAGAAATTAATTTATGTGTTCTTTGGGATACTGAAAACCCGACAACCTTATCAGCCTAATTATCGCTTCAGCTTCATTTTTAAGAGGGAATACCGACAATGCCAATATTAATAAAAGGGGGCGATTGCACCCCTTTTAATATGCTTTTACCTTGAAAATATTAAGCGGTTAAAGCTTTTGCACCCGTTTTGCGAGTTGAAATTCCCAACAAACCCGCAAGCGCCGAACCAAACAGCCAGATGGCCGCAGGGATGGGTGCTTCAATAGCAGGAACCAGATACCCTTGACCCTGGGCATCCACCGTACCGCTCAGTTGCAGAATATGGTTTAGGCTCACGAGGCTGGAACCAAACCAACGGCTGTTGAGATCATCCCATTCCATAGCAACCCCATCAAGCATGATGCTGGAAATAAAAATATGCTCATCAAACAACTCAATCATATGGGCAACGGAATGGAGGGGAATAGTCCCTAAAGAAGAATAGTTCCATGTATGCGTAAATGCACCCGTAAAGCTACCAAACTCATAAGCGGCCGAAATCCTCGTATTGGGCGAGGTTGTTAATGCACCGTCGGGTACAGAATCCCAATTTAAGCTTGCCGCCGTGACACCACTCGCAAATCCCATCATTAGCAACAAAGCCAAAACAACACTAATTTTTTTTCATAACACGCTCCAAAAATAAAAAAATACTAAGGTTAAATAAAATAACTAATTCGCAACCCGGCTATCTTCATCTAACCTCTCTAAAGACCCTTAGCTTTCCGTCCCTGCCTTACGATAGGTTTGGCTTTTATCGTCCTTGAACCGTGCCAACCCTGAGGTCAATCACGCATACCACAAACGCTATTGATAATTAGCTGTAGCTGCTTTAGCTGATAATTTTTAGTGTGTTGTGAGTTCTACTCATCCCGTACAGAACGGACTGCTAACATCCAGCCTGCAAATAGAGTAGGCATTGAGTGGTGTACACCCATTGCCATAAGGCTTAGTCTTCACCTTGAGTTGCTATCACTGTCAGATGTTCCGGGAGCCGCCGTCAGTGGCTGGGTTCGCGGGTTAGTCGTTTGACTCGACGTACTTGGTTGTTGGAAAGTGTTAATAATCCAGGCTAGTGGCAAAGCGGTATATAAAGTTTGGATTGAGGTTACGAGACTCAGCGCAGTTTTCAGCGGCGATGTCTCGACAGCATGTGGCTTATCTGTAGTGTCACGTATTTTGGAAGGTTTGCGCTTGGTGATTTCACCAATAAGAAAGCCAACACCCCCAGCTAACAGAAAGGTTGACGGGGCAAGCATTTGTTGTTGCATCTTCTGTACCAGCGCAGTTGTGTCAATACCGATCTTCCGTTTACGATTCAGCACTTGCTGCTCGGCATCCTTGATTTGGGCTGACAAGGATGTGGGATTAATTCGGCTTCTAGTATAAATAGCCATCATGGCTTCTCCGTATCCCGATGCCCTGGGGACATGGGTTGAAGGCTATGCAGGGTCGCCGGAAATTGCAGATAACGGCTCTTGCGGTGTATCACACGGCAGAAGACCAGCGCGAGCAGCAAATTCAGAACGACGGCAAACAGTATGGCACTCCTTACCATAACGCCATTCTCGACCAACCCCAATACGGTAGCGGCTAGAAGACCCATCCACGCACCGCACAGCAGACCAGCAACCAGCACTCCCGCCATGACCATGTTCACCAGGCTTACACCCGCTTGCTGTGCTTCCAGCGCAGCGAGTTGGAAGCGGTCATGGCTTAGTCCACGCACTTCACCCCATAAAGCACGGGCATCATCCAGCAAGCTTGATCCATTCGCTGGATCGCCGTGCATTGGAGTTTGCCCAGATAACTCAGTCTTAATGGTGTTTGGGTTCATGGTGTTATGGTCTAACGACCACTAGCCAAGCGGCTTAGCAGAAAGCCGGTCGCTACCGCGATACCCAGTGAGGTTACGGGATTGCTGCGGACGTAACGCTGGCAATTCTTCATCAAACGCTGTTCGGCATTTAACAATTGCTCGCTTTTATCGCTAATAGCCTCTTTTGCACTAGTGAATTTATCACCGGCTTCATGTGCGAAATCAGATACTTTATCTGCAATTTCCATGATGGATTCTCCTGTTAGTTAATTAAGCCGCATGTCACTTGCGGCGTTTGGATTCTATGTTCTTGCTCTATTTGAGACGCATGTCATTCTTGACTATTCTTACGCCGTTGACAGCACGAGTAACTTCAATTGCTTTACTAATATCGGCACGGGAATTCACAAAGCCGCTCAATTGAACTTCACCTTTGAAGGTTTCAACATTAATTTCGGCGGAGCTTAAAGTGGGTTCATGCAAAATGGCCGCCTTGACTTTGGTGGTGATGACGGTGTCGTCAAAGTACTCTCCAGTTCCTGCATTCTTTTGCGTCGATGCGCAACCTGCGGCAATCAATAAGGTTAGAACCATAAAAAACGCCGAAATAAATCTAATAAACTGTTTCATGAGTAAAACTCCGATAATGTACAAAAAATAAAATAAGGGCTTTCATAACTAAATCCCAGTTAGGTGCTTATATCAGTAGGTAAATAAAGGTGACCAAATATGGATAAGCAATATCCACCGAGACCTAAGTGCCGCGTAGAAACCAGGGTTTTCTAAAACCTTGGAGATACTTTAGCCAAAATGCTATAGGCTGGTCTGTGCGGTATCACACATATAGGCAGGATGATTGCAAAGGCGAAATTGCCTTTGGCGATGATGCCGACCCAGAAATCGTTGCAGAATATACTGAGCTGTTTATCAACATGGTGAGCCTATGAAAGTCGCTCAAATTGATAAGCTCTACTCAAAACTTACGCCGCACGAGCAAGCGGCACTGGCGTTTGAGGCCATTGCCAGTAACGACGATGGCGCGAGAGAAATGATTGTCGGCAGTGTCGAACACAAAGACTACCGATGTACCCATTGGGATTTTATTTTAGGTCGCGTTTATCTGGCTTGACGACCCTAGCCAGCTATTACGCACTGATCTACTGGAAATCCCGTACCTATATGGAGGTGGCAAACAGCAAGTACAACGAGCGCGGCGACGAAGCCGACCGACTCGACACGCTCACCAAAAGCACATGGCATGGGATTATTGATTCTTTGCGTTCAGAGATTTATGACATTGAAGCTGTCGTTAACGCCTTCCATGAAGCACAAAAGCAAGCCTGATCCTGTGGGATAGGCCGACCGCCAATTCAAGCCGCTAACCATGCGGCTTTTTTGTGTCTTGTGAAAGCCTGTTTTTGACGGGGATTTACCCCAACTGCCTATTATGTGCTTATTAATTGCTACAGCATAAAGCTATATTTTTATAAGTCATTGAAATTATGGAGCCAATGATGGGAGTCGAACCCACGACCTACTGATTACGAATCAGTTGCTCTACCAACTGAGCTACATCGGCTTAATATTTTAAAAACTTGGAAACACCCAGAAACATAATTTGGGATTTCATGCGTTATCCAAATAAACTTTGGATTGAAATACCTGAAATCTTTTGTACAAATACATT
>NZ_CBAROL010000026.1:0-31661 GCF_964779595.1 Methyloglobulus sp. | reverse complement strand
CAATCTGGTATCTTTGTATCTGGGTTAGCTGTTTATAACCTTTCATAAGCTTCCTCATCTTTGGTCGGATTGAAAAAGCCTTGAACTATATCAGCTAACCTCTTTCAATCACGTTAAAATGAATTGCACTTATGAGTTGAATCTAAGTTCCCATAAAACCAGCTATTATTACATTTATGTAGACATACCCACTTGCTGTAAACGCTTGTGTTGCGATTAAACGAGAGATATTTTATGTGAGGCTATCCCAAAATGACGAATGAGACATCTAAACCAATAGCAAAGACAGGCTCGCAAAGCAGTACAGAAGTCGAACACGATGCTGACGATATTTTCGAGGAGGGTGAATTTGTGCCGCTAGTTGATGGCATCGAAAAAGAAATCATCAAAAGAGATACCCGCAGAAAAATCGAAATTTATTGGGAAAAAAAACAATTAAGAGACCAATTTGACGATTTTGATGATTCTGAATTTGATTTTTAAGTCGTAGGCTTTTATTGCCCCCCAAAAGAATCAATACCAACTATTGATAAAAGCCAGTTAACCTTTACCACGCGTACGCGTTCGAGTGGCTGATTTTATATCTACCGTTTCCAATGACTCAAAACGTTTTTCGATAAACTGGATAATCAAACCAGCAATATCTTTGCCGCTGACTTCTTCTATACCCTTTAATCCCGGTGAGGAGTTAACTTCCATAATCACAGAACCATGATTAGAACGCAGCATATCAACGCCACAGACATTCAAGCCCATAATTTTTGCCGCCCGTACGGCAGTAGAGCGTTCTTCTGGCGTTAGCCGCACTAAGGACGCAGAACCACCACGATGTAAATTAGACCGAAATTCACCGTCACAGCCCTGCCGTTTCATTGCCGCCACCACCTTATCTCCGACCACAAAACAACGAATATCACTGCCACCTGCTTCTTTGATAAATTCCTGAACCATAATATTGGCCTTCAAGCCCATAAAAGCTTGGATAACGCTTTCTGCGGCATTGTGCGTCTCGGCCAGCACTACGCCAATGCCTTGCGTGCCTTGCAATAATTTTATGACCAACGGCGCACCGCCCACTTGGGCGATAAGGTCGGCAATGTCATCTGGATTATTGGCGAATCCGGTCACTGGCAAACCGATACCTTTACGGGCAAGCAACTGCATGGAACGCAACTTGTCACGAGCGCGGGAAATCGCCACTGACTCATTCAGCGGCAATACATTCATCATCTCAAACTGGCGCAGTACTGCCGTGCCATAAAAGGTAACAGACGCACCGATGCGGGGAATGACCGCATCAAAATCCGTTAATGCTTCGCCGCGATAATGGATGGATGGATTATGCGAGGTGATGTTCATATAACACCGTAAAACATCCAATACTCTGACCTCATGACCGCGTGCTTCGGCGGCTTCGACTAAGCGTATGGTCGAATAGAGTTTGGTGTTGCGGGACAAAATTGCGATTTTCATTAATCAGCGATCAATCTAGGGCGATAAGGGCGCATATTCTGGCATGAAATAGGTGAAGCTGCATTATAGATGTTTAGCGTCACAGTTAAGACCATGTGTCATAGCGATTTAACTGACCCCGTGGTATATCGAAGGAGTTGCATCACACAGCTTAGGTTTAAAGGCTCATTCCTGAGAAAACGACACCAAGCCGTTGTTATAACTGGTTGTCAATTTTACCTTTGGCATACCTCATAGAAAAATAGCCAACCAAAGCTCCCCATAACAGCATGTAGAAGCCATGAACCATAAATTCAGCACTAAAACTATTTACATGCCTGTAGTAATCCATAAGGTCATCGGCCAAGATCAACGCTAAAACCAAATAAACTGAAATCTTTAGTTTAATTTTGTGTTCATAGAAATAGCCAATCCCTAAAATAATGAAGCCCGTGAAAAACCGGATGCCACTGTGGACGAGCATCTCCCAATTAAAGATGTCAATTTTTAATGCTGCATTCACAAAATAAAGCAGAATCAATCCCACAAAAATGGCAATGCTGACTAATTTCATAATGCACTTATTTCTTAAGGTAATTGAGTCAAAAAACTGTCATTCTGGAAGGAGTTGCCGAAATCCAGAAGGCAAGGTTGCTTTGAGTTAGTTGCGCCTTTACGAACAATTTGTTTGCCTGATTTAAATAGCAACCTACCCGCCAACTTGGGCGATCCAATCTTGCAGATTGTAGTAATTGGTAATCCGGGCGACTTTGTTGTCACGTATCTCGAAGAATGCACCAGCAGGAAGATGGTATTCTTGCCCTTTTGCGTCAGGCAGGCCTTCATCGGATTGGATATATTTGCCTAAAACGACAAACTCCGCAGCAGCACGCGTGCCATCGGCTGTCGCCATAATCACCATATCAACCAGTTGCTCTTTATAGTTGAAATTCATGCAAGCCATGAATTGCTTGAAGGCATCCTTACCGATTTCACGTTTGCCCTGGTTGATGTCATGGATGACATCATCAGTCAGCAGGTTTAAAAAAGTGTCCATATCGGCGCTGTTGAAAGCAGTATAGTATTGTTCTATAAGGTTGATAGCTTGTTGATTCATGACTACATCGTTAAGTTAAAGGTAAAAAGTATTTTATAACTGGTTTCTATTTTGATCGTTCAGCTCGTTTCTGCTTTCTTGCTGCCCATTTCTTGCTGACTTGATAACGCCAGTAGGAATCCATGCCAATGTAGCCAGCAAGCGAGCATAGCAAACCTAAAATAAGGCAACCCAGCAAGAATGGCCCCATCACCGTTCCCAAGCCAGACCACAACCCTTCTAAAGAGAAGACGAAATCATCAGCAGGTGACGGATGACCTGAAAAGCGAAGACCAACTCGGTAAGCAAAATAAAACAGCGGTGGCATGGTGATAGGGTTGGTTATCCACACCAACGCTACCGAAACCAACAGGTTCGCGCGGAAATAAATAGCGGCGGCGGCTGCAAAGGCCATTTGTGTGGGTGTTGGTGCCCAGGCGAAAAAAAGACCGATGGCAACGGCTGCTGCGATGGAACGTCGACTAATATGCCAAAGATTGGGGTTTTGTAATTTATCACCTAAAAATTGGAGGTTTTTGTTCTTACTAATGACCTCTGGATTTGGGATGAATCTGTGGATTAATTTTTGTATAAATTCCTTAGCCATGTGTGTTCTTATAGTTATATTTTTGGCTAAGTTTACCAGATTTCCAACCTAAATAATTAGCACATTCAATGGTTGTACGCATCCTATTTTTTCTTGCCGGAATATTGCTTGTCCAACAACCGTCGGCATTGCCAGAACTTGTTTGGCTGGTTGTGGGTGTCGCCATTGTAGGTGTCCTGGCGTGGTTGCGTTATTGGCGTTGGGTGTTTTTCCTGTCTGGTGTGTTATGGGCGGTTATATTTGCTTCGGTTAGATTAGCAGACCAATTACCGGAGTCGTTGGCAGGTCAGGATATTCAGATTAAAGGCTATATTGCTGATTTGCCAGAACATGAAAGCAATCATGTACGCTTTAATCTCAAGGTGGTGAAGACCGCGCACAATGTCCCCAATAACTTAAGACTAACCTGGTATTACCCTGATCAGACCATAAAAGCGGGGCAACATTGGTCGTTTACGGTCAGATTAAAACGTCCACATGGCAATCTTAATCCCGGCGGTTTTGATTATGAACGTTGGTTATTTGTCGAGGGCATAGGTGCTACCGGTTATATCCGTACCAAACCGCAACCTAAGCTGTTGGATAGCGGTTCTACCCAAACCAGCCTGTTGGTTTGGCGGCAACATATCGCCGATCAATTAGAGCAAATACTCGCTAATAGTAGCAACCTACCGTTGATTAAAGCGTTAACAATTGGCGATGGCAACAGTCTTTCTGCTAACCAGTGGGACATATTCCGCAAAACTGGCACAACCCATCTGATGGTTATTTCCGGCTCACATATTGGTTTGGTTGCCGGGCTAGTGTATTTATTGGTCATCAGGCTTTGGGCTTGGACAGGTATTTTGGCATGGTCTCCCCAGAAAGTCGCGGCTATCGTGGCGTTAGTGACAGCCATATTTTATGCGGGCTTAACGGGCTTTTCGGTACCTGCACAGCGTTCGGCATTGATGATTGCTATCGCTATGGTTGCAGTAATCCAGCAACGTAATACTCGACCTTACCACATCCTCGCTGTTGCCTTATTCGCCGTCCTGATTGTTGATCCACTGGTCGTATTATCGGCGGGATTCTGGTTATCGTTTATTGCCGTTAGTTTGATTATTTATACTATCGCCGCACGTTTAGATAAACCGAGCTTTTTTCGCGGCAGTATCAAGATCAACTGGGTGACTTCGGTAGGATTAGCACCGTTATTATTATTCTTTTTCCAGCAAGTTTCGCTGATTGCGCCGTTAGCCAATTTAATCGCCGTACCAATCATCAGCTTAATAATCGTCCCATTAGCCTTGCTTGCTACTTTGGTTATGTTAGTAGTACCGATAGCTGCGGCAAAAATATTCCTAGTCGTGGATTTTGCATTACAGGGCTTATGGTGGATTCTAGTCAAATTAGCCGATTTGCCCTTATCGACCATAAGCCACACCCAACCATCATGGTGGGCATTAAGTTTTGCTGTGCCAGGGATACTATTACTGTTCGCGCCTAAGGGAATACCATCTCGGTGGCTAGGTTTGATGATGCTGTTGCCTTTGATTTTCACCCAATCAGACAAAATAGCATCCGGCGTTATCAAAATGACCTTATTGAATGTCGGACAAGGCTTATCGGCGGTTGTACAAACAACAAATCACGTCCTGGTTTACGATACGGGCGCGAAGTTTTCTGCGACCAGCGATATGGGGCAAAGCGTTGTCGTCCCTTTTTTACGTAATCAAGGTACTGATAAGGTTGATACCTTAATTGTCAGTCATGGCGATAATGACCACATTGGTGGGGCTGCTTCCTTGATGACCAGCATCCGCACCGAAAAACTATTGACCAGCGTACCGCAGCTATTGGGTAATTATTCCCCAACTCAGTGCAAAGCGGGGCAATCCTGGTCTTGGGATAAGGTCACATTTTCCATCATATCCCCGCAGATTGGCACTAACTCATCAGAAAATGACAATTCCTGCGTTCTACAAATTCACACACAACAAGGTACTGCACTATTAACTGGCGACATTGAGGCGACGGCTGAGTCGTGGCTGGTTGAAAATTATAAAGATGCGCTGAAAGCCGATGTCCTTATTGCACCGCATCATGGCAGCCAAACCTCGTCAACAGCCGCGTTCTTGAAAGCGGTTAAGCCCAGTGTTATCTTGATTCCAGCAGGTTATCGCAACCAATTCGGACATCCCCATGAAGAGGTTATTGCACGTTACCGAGATTTGCATATTAAGTGGTTCAACAGTGCTGACGAGGGTGCTATTTTGCTTAACTTTAATAAGGCTATATCGATTGAATCATGGCGAGTGACCGAAGGAAAGTACTGGAACTACAAAAAATAATCGGATTTTCAAGATATTTCTGCCGAATCGATACAAAAACCCATGACCGAAAATGTCTGTGGCATAACCAGCATGAAAGGCTCTGTTTAGCCGGACGGGGCATGTTGCCCCGTTCGTAAGGTTTCGACGTGGCACAAAAACGCCACCGTCGGCAAAACGTGAGTGACGGGGTAACATACCCCGTAACGCATTCGTTGCTATACCCCACCAATGTAAAACAGGTGAGCGATGCTGCACGACAGCGAGTAGCCTGGTGGAGCTTGCGGAATCTGGGTTTTCGTTGCTCCGATGCCCCGTATTACGTTGCACTTCATACGGGCTACTTGTCAATTCTTAATCCCCGTCCCCCGATGCAACATAACCAAACTAAATCCTGCCAACAACACTATAAACCCCGCAATCATCATAAACGCCAGTTGAATATCCACATCGGTTACGCCGATCATACCGTAACGGAAGGCGTTGATCATATACATAATGGGATTGCCCATGATGAGGGTTTGCCAAATACCAGTCAGCATATCGACGGAATAAAATACGCCACCCAAATAGCTTAATGGCGTTAAGACAAAGTTGGGGATGATAGAAATATCGTCAAAACTTTCGGCAAGAATCGCGTTGATGAAGCCTGCCAGGGAGAATAAGGTGGCGGTCAGGATGGCTACAGCAATGGTAAGTCCTGGGTGCAACACCACAATGTCGGCAAATAGCATAGAGATAAGCGCGACAACGATGCCTACCAACAAGCCCCTGAAGATGCCGCCGCTGATATAACCGGTCAAGATTACCCAATTGGGTACGGGCGCGACCAGTAATTCTTCGATGTTGCGCTGGAATTTGGTGGAGTAAAACGACGACACCACATTCGAGTAGGAATGGCTGATGACCGACATCAAGATGATGCCAGGGACGATGTAATCCATATAGCTTGCGCCGCTGATCGTACCGATCCGGTTGCCGATGAGTTTACCGAAAATGAGGAAATACAAGGCCGTGGTAATCGCTGGCGGCAACAGGGTTTGCGGCCATATCCGCAAGAAGCGGTATACTTCTTTTTTGATGATGGTCTTTAGGGCGATGCTGTAGTTCATTGTTTAATAGCCCTCACCCTTGCCCTCTCCTTTATGCCCTTGGGGTGCTGGGGGAGAAGGGGTTATTTGTGGTGTTGGGTTGTTTTGTGATGACTTGGAGTCGATCAAATCCATAAATAATTGCTCGAGGCGGTTGCTTTTGTTTTTTAGGCTGAGGACTTTGATGTTTTTCACGCTTAACTGGCTAAATAGCTGGTTAAGCCCGACCGCTTTGGGTACGGAGACATCCAGCACTTTGTCACTGGTACGTTCTACATGGCAACCTTCCAGTACGGGTACAACCGCAAGCGGCTCGGCCAAATCCAGCACAAAATGATCGACATTCAACCGCGCCAACAGGCTTGCCATATCGGTATTTTCAACAATTTTACCCTGGTCGATAATGGCGATATTGCGGCACAGGCTTTCGGCTTCTTCCAAATAATGTGTGGTCAAGATGATGGTGGTGCCTTGTTGGTTGACTTCTTTCATCAATTTCCACATGGAGCGGCGGATTTCGATGTCCACCCCTGCGGTCGGTTCGTCTAATATCAACAGCTTAGGTGCGTGTACCATTGCCCGTGCGATCATCACGCGGCGTTTCATGCCACCGGATAAGCGCCGGGAAATGCTATTGCGCTTGTCCCATAAATCCATTTGTTTCAGGCACAGTTCTGTCCGTTGTAGTGCCAGTTTGCGTGGCATTCCGTAGTAACCGGCTTGGTTCAACACGATGCCCTGCACGGTATCAAACTGGTTAAAATTGACTTCCTGTGGCACCAGGCCGATGCAACTTTTGGCTTGCTCGCGTTCCTTAACTAAATCGTGCCCAAAGATGCTGACCGAGCCACTGCTTGCTGTCACCAACGAGCTGATAATGCCGATTGCGGTAGACTTACCTGCGCCATTTGGACCGAGCAGAGCGAAGAAATCTCCGGCTTGAACTTCCAGGTCGATGCCTTTTAAGGCGACAAAACCATTTTTATAGGTTTTCTTAAGATTGCTGATGGATAATGCCGTCATGTTGCAACTATTGCTTAACGTGGATACTCAAATCAGTTAAATTAGACTGAACAGCTAAATAACTGGATTATTGTTTATGCTAATGACTCGGCATTCTATCAGATACAGCCCACAGAAACTTCTAAAATACCCGAATACCTTGTGGGTAGTGGGTTTAGACTGTGTTTTTTGATGGGCTTGTGTGTTTTGGAGTGCAAACTTAGGTTTGCCACTCCGTCCTATCAAACAACGCGTTATGGGTTTTCCCCACTACCCAACTCTGACCTGCACATTCATCCATAGCTAAAACAGGATTTTCATGACTAAGAAACCACCCCGCTGTGTCGCTGCTGTAGACCTGGGTTCCAACAGTTTTCACATGATTGTTTGCAGCTTAAGTGATGGCAAATTGCAGACGGTAGACCGCCTACGTGAGATGGTCAGATTGGCGGATGGACTCGACAAAAAAAATGTGTTGGCTCAAGACACCCAAAAACGGGCATTGGCTTGCCTGGAGCGGTTTGGGCAACGTATCCGCGATTTTCCGCATGAAAGTGTCAGGGCAGTAGGTACTAACACCTTACGTAAAGCCAAGAACGCCCAGCAATTCCTGGAAAAAGCAGAACAAGCCTTAGATCATCCTATCCACATCATTTCCGGTATTGAAGAAGCGCGGTTGATTTATCAAGGTGTAGCGCACAGTGTCGGTAGCACAGGTGATCTTAGGCTAGTCGTTGATATAGGTGGCGGTAGCACGGAATATATCATCGGCAAGGAAGACATCCCCAAAAAGAAAGAAAGTCTATCTATGGGCTGTGTGACCATGAGCAAGCGTTTTTTTGCTCAAGGGAAATTATCGAAAAACGATTTTAATAAAGCCATCTTGTTTGCCGATCAACAACTTGAACCGTTCCAGAAAAAATTTCATCGTAAACACTGGGATCAAGCCATAGGCTCTTCAGGAACATTTCGCTCGATTGATAAGGTGCTACAAGCCAAAGGCTGGAGCAATAACGGCATAACCTTAAGCGGTCTTGAACTTTTGGTCGCGCATATTAGACAGTGTACTCACATCAATGAACTGAATTTGCCTGACTTGGATAATGAACGCTTACCGGTATTTCCAGGTGGTGTCGCCATTGCTTATGCCACCTTCAAAAACCTGGACATTGAGCAAATGAGCGTGGCTGATGGCGCACTGCGTGAAGGGCTAATCCAAGATTTGTTGGGGCGCATTTATGACCATGATATTCGCTCGGCTACTGCAAAAACCCTGGCAGAGCGTTATCACACTGACCAACAACATACTGACCGGATTAAACAGACGGTTAGCTACATGCTTATGCAATTGAATTACGAATCCTGTTTATTCAACAACGCACAAGCCGCACAATTTCTGGATTGGGCTGGGGAATTGCACGAAATTGGTCATGATATTGCCCACAATCAATACCACAAACACAGTGCTTATATCATCGAACATGGCGATCTGGCTGGCTTTACCAACCAAGACCAACTGCTGTTAGCCACCATCATCCGCTATCATAAGCGCAAGTTTTCGCGTAGCCATTTTAACGAACTACCTGCACCTTGGAACAACCTCGCCGCGTTTATGACCATCGTCCTACGTCTAGCTGTTGTGCTGCGCCGTAATCGCCAGGAACACGATTTGCCCGAATTTAGGATAGCCATTACGAAATCCAGAATTGAACTACGCTTTCCAGGTGACTGGCTACTCAGCGCACCGCTTACTCATGCTGATTTAATCCAGGAAGCGGATTATCTAAAAGCGGCTGGATTCAAATTGGAATTTTCCTGATAGGCGATGAAAACCTTATTACGACTGCCTTTGTATTGCCTTGCCGCACTTATCATGATGGTTGCGATGCTGGTTTTCTTTGGCATTAGCGATCAACCGGATCTACCACTTGATTGGGCAATAACGCAAGCGGATGTAAGTCGTGCCAAAAAAATTCTGCGTGAAGGCTCTAAAACCAGACTGGATGAAATCGGTACGATTGAATTAAGCCAAGCAGACCTTAACCTGTCCGCCAATTATCTATTAAACCGGTTTAGCAAAGGCAGGGCATTGATTTCTTTAAAAGAAAATAAGATAAAGTTTATCGTCACTGCTACTTTACCGGAAAATTTTCTGGGTAAATACCTGAATATTACCTTTCGCTTAGGCAATGAAAACGGCAGCCAACTACCCACGTTGACCAAGTTTAAGGCAGGTAAGCTATTGTTACCTTCCAAAGTTGCCGCTTTTGTTATCGAAACCGTCATCAAACACACGCCTTTAAATGAGTATCTGTTGTTGGCGACTGATCCGATCAAGGCGGTCGCCATCGACGACGAAAAAATCACCATTACTTATCATCCCAGCAAATACACGCTAAAAACCGCGCGTGAGCTACTCACCCACAATACCACCGATCAAGCCACTGTTTACCAAAACAAAATTGTCGAGATTACCCGTCAGCACGACCCTGATTGGCGTTTATCGCTGGCTGACCTTTTTCAACCTTTGTTTGCGCTTGCCTACCAACGATCTAGCTTAGAAACTGCGGTTGAAGAGAATCGGATTGTTATAAATACCATTAATGATTATGTAAACAACTCAAAAAACACGCAATTTTCACCTTATTACCCCGCTTTTTTATATAAACGTATCGATCTAGCCCAACATTTCATCGGTGCCGCAGCCATTACCGCATCGGTCAATAGCCAAATGGCTGAGGCATTAGGGGAAGAAAAAGAATTACAGGATGCCCAAAGTGGCAGCGGTTTCAGCTTTGTTGATTTGACAGCCGATAAGGCTGGCACACGCTTTGGTGCATTAGCAATTGCTAATCCAAATTCTGCGCGGAAATTGCAACAAGCCATGTCTACCATAAAAGACTACACGGATTTTATGCCTGATCCCAGAACCTTGCCTGAACACATGGACGAAGCCACGTTTACAAAACGTTATGGCTCAGTTAACAGCGAGGCTTATCGGAAAGTATCAGCAGAGATTGATGCGCTGATTTCAGCGACATCTATCTATTTGAAGTAATAGCAGAAATTAAATGTAGATCAAGTCAACACCGAAAGTTACTATAGCTTTTAGTACACTTCCACCAACCTTGGTAGTCGTAGCATAACCCGACAAATGTTGAGCTATGCTACGCCATATTTTACTGCTTTAGTTAAAAGTACTACCTGCGGTAGCTGGCAAATGCGGCATTTTTTGCTCAGGAAATTCACCCGTCAAGGCATTCAAAAACGCCACTATATCTGCAACTTCTTCTTTCGATAATTCCTTATCCAACTGTAATTTAGCCATTATTTTAACCGCTTCATCCAGGGTTTTAACCGCGCCATTATGGAAATACGGCGCAGTAAGCGCGATATTACGCAAGGTTGGCACTTTAAAGCGATGTTCATCGCCAGCCTTTTTGGACACTTCTGCCAAACCTAAGTCTTTATTAAAGTGGTACTTGGCTTGATACATGCCATTGCTATGCACTGGGAATAACTGGAATATGCCAGGACCGTTAAATGCAGGGCCACTGTGGCAACCCGTACAACCCAGTTCCGCCACCTTATTCATGCCGCGTACTTGCTGGTCGGTCATCGCTGATTGTTCGCCAGATGTATACTTATCGTACGGGCTGTTTGGGGTAATCAAGGTTCGTTCATAAGCCGCAATCGCTTTGGTTGCGGTATCTTTGGAGATAGCATTACCGCCAAACGCGTCAGCAAAGGCTTTTTGATAGCCTTCAATAGAATTCAAACGGGCAACCACATCATCCCAACTTTTCATGCCCATTTCGATTGGATTGGTCACAGGACCCGCCGCTTGGGCTTCCAGGCTTTCTGCTCTGCCATCCCAAAACTGCACGGTATTAAATGCCGCATTCCATACGGTTGGCGCACTGCGTCCGCCGGTTTGTCCGTTAACACCAATCGCAACCGGGCGATTATCTTCCCCGCCCAGCATCGTATTATGGCAGGATGAACACGATACCGTCCCTGTAGAAGACAAGCGCGGATCGTGGTATAGCATTTTGCCCAGCTCAACCTTCGCAGGTGTAGTGGGGTTATCACTAGGCGCAGGTGCTTCCGAGGGCAGCACGTCCCATGCTGAAGCTACAGAAACCGAACTTGCCAAGGCACACACCGTTAACAGAAAATTAAACTTAGTCATACTCTCCTCCAATTATTATTATTGATAGTCAGGCTACTTATACTACTAGGCATAAGCAATCCAGTAACTTTTTATTCCACCCGAATTGTAGAATATAAAATCGGCTAGGTACAATCAAATTACACGTAATGATTTGACCAAGGCGGACATCAAAATATACCGCTTGCAGAAAAAATTAGCTTGACCACCGAACTCTACCTAGAAGACAAGTGGGCATTTTTGGGAAGCCTCCCTACAACGCCCTATGCTCCTGACATATTTTTCCGCTATCGTCTTCAGTAAGCGCTTCCCTTGTCAGTCCACACAAGTGAACATCTGGTGATACGGTAAAATATTGGCAGGTTTTGCAAATCCCAAAAGACTGTGATTTGTTCGACTTTTGTAGAGCGGTTAACATGCTTACCAGCATTTCATCGTAATTTGATAATTTATCACTCACCAGTAAATCAGCCGCTTGATCGAACAGCTCAGTCGGTCTGGCTTGCTGCAACATTGCTTTGCCGTTGGGTAATAGACTTAAATGAACAACACGGCGGTCAGTGGTATCCGTAGTTTTGTTGACGTAAGCTTTTTTTTCCAATAACAGCAGGGTTTGTGAGACCGTTCCCCGCGTCATACCCAAGTAATTGGCAAGTGCAGCTGGGGTATCGCTGTATTTATTGCACCGTGAGAGGTAGTCCAAAATCTGTAAATGCACCGATTGCAAGCCAAATTCGGTACATTTTTTACGTTCTTCCGAGCGTAGCAATGCCGACATGCGTTCAATTAGATCGAAAACGGTAACTTTTTCCATAGCTTAACGCGGTCTGCTGATGGCAAGTTGACAATAAGGTGAGGGTATCATAAGCTTTATGTTTCGATTCGATACTTTATAATCGGCTTTTTTCGGAGTTAATTATGCCACTTTCTCACGTTTATGACACTTACGCAAAAGCTGCAAATGGAAGAATTATGCATTTTGATGTGGTTCTTGATGAGCAAGATCAGGACAAAGCGTTGCGATATGCCAAAGAATGGCTAACCAGCATTGACCATGCAGATGCGCTTGTAACCCAGGAAAATTGCGCGTTTTGCCACAGTGCCGAAGCACCGCCGGAATTGCGTAAGCAGATAGACATCCAGGGCTATGCTATTTACAAGCTTGAGGGGTGTCCTAAATAAAGCTTCAAGACAACTTTTTAGGTGTGGAGTCGCAATCTACCGCTTAATAATCACCGGTCTGTTCGGAAGTTCATTAGTATTATCTGAATTGGCTGGAAAATGAGCAGCCAGTAGACTGGTTATTTCCGCAATACCTTGCAATGATCCTTCCCGAAACCGCTTATCATGAAATTCTGTTTGGATAAGTTGGGCAATTCTATCCCATTCGGCTTGTTCCACGCGTTTGCTGATACCACGATCAGCCAAGATATGGACTTCGCGGTCGGCTAACTGGACATAAATCAACACACCGCTATTTTCCTCGGTATCCCATACCCGCAGGTTTGAAAAAACTTGTGCAGCGCGATGGCGTGCTGCCATGCCATGCCATACCCAGCCTGGAGCTAATGAGTTTTCTATGGCAAAGCGGAGTTCGCCGCTGTGTTGGGATTCTGATTGCTTGACGGTGTTTTCAATGTTGTTCAATACGTCCTCAGGAAACGACAAGCGCCAGCACCACGGCGGCATGAACGCATGTTTAAGCCAGCGCGATAATTTCACCATGAACCGGATGCGCCTCCGCCGCCAAAACTGCCTCCGCCACCGCCGCCCCAAGAGCTACCACCACTGCTACCTCCGCCCCAAGAGCCGCCACCTCCGCCATAATAGCCCCCTCCCCTATTCGACCAGCCACCGCCGCCACCCGAAGAATGGGCGCTGGTTAAAAAGAAGATAATAAGACCAATAATAATGGCACCTATTCCAAAACCCAGGAGGAAATAAGCCAGTGCGCCACTACCTATGCCAGCAATTAGCCCTCCCGTTGTGCGACCAAATAGGGACGACAGCATTGAACCTGCAAATAATCCGCCAAATAACAGGAAGATAAATCCGCCTTCGTCTTGTTGTGAAGTGTTTGTTTGTGTGGCTTCGGGGGCTGGTAACTGTTCACCGTCAATCAAGCTGATAATCTGATCGACTCCGGCATCAACCCCGCCAGCTAAATCGTCATTCTTGAAATAAGGTGTAATAGTTTCGGAAATAATTCGCTTGGCAATGGCATCGGGGATTACGCCTTCCAAACCATAACCGACTTCAACCCTGAGTTTGCGGTCATTCTTGGCGATAATCAAAATCAGACCGTCATCCACACCCTTGCGACCTATGCGCCATAAATCACCTACTTTAATACCGAATTCAGCAATATCTTCGGGTTGTGTAGTTGGTACGATCAACACGGCAATCTGACTGCCTTTTTTGGCTTCAAAGGCTGCTAGTTTGCTTTCTAACGCTTGGACTTGACCAGGATTAAGCGTTCCCGTCAGATCAGTTACGCGCTGTTCCAGCTTGGGAATTTCGACATACCCCCAAGCTGGAGCAAGCTGGCACAATAAAATCAGCCAGAACACCCACCCTAATTTGGCAAACGACCTGCTACTGTGCGAACTATCGGTTTTCATGCTGCAATCAGGCGAATATCCTCAGTTACTGACGTACAGGTTCAGCCGGAATAACGGGTGCAGGTAAGGTCATCGGTTGTTGCGGAGCAGCGGCAGGTGCGGGTACTGCGGCTGGCGCTGGCGCACCAAAATCGACTTTAGGCGGGATAGCTATCGCCTGTTCATTTTCCACCGTAAAGCTGGGTTTGGTTTTGTAACCGAACATCATCGCAGTCAGGTTAGTAGGGAATGAGCGCACGGTGATGTTGTAATCCTTAACCGTTGAAATGTAACGATTACGCGCAACCGTAATACGATTTTCCGTACCTTCCAATTGCGCTTGTAAGTCTCGGAATAAGCCATCGGCTTTCAATTGCGGGTAATTTTCCGCGACCACCATCAATTTTGACAAGGCGCTGCTCATCTGCCCTTGCGCGGCAATAAATTTCTTGAAAGCTTCTTCGTCATTAATCAATTCGGGGGTCGCATTGATCGAACCAACCCGCGAACGCGCATCGGTCACTTGGGTCAACACGTCTTTTTCATGTGCCGCATAACCTTTGACCACATTCACCAGATTTGGCACCAAATCGGCACGACGTTGGTATTGGTTTAACACTTCTGCCCAAGCGGCCTTGATTTCTTCATCGGAAGATTGGAAGGTGTTATAGCCACAACCCGAAAGCTGCAAGACGACAAGCAATAGCAGTGGAAATTTTAATAACTGCATGAGTTGGATAGGCATTTTGTTCCCCTAGCGTTAAAGTTGTTGAACAACTAATGAGCGATAAATACGATGAAATTCGGAATAATAGATCCAACTTACAACATTCTGGGTAATCTTAACAGGTTTTTGAAAAAAGGCAGGTTGTCAGCGGATAGGTGAGCCATCCTTGGCTCATAATGATTAAAGCGTTTAGTACCCGTTACAGCAGGATAACTAGCAGTAATACGACTAAGGGGTAGGCTAAAAACCGTACAAATTGTAAGCGCATCTTGAACTCTAGATTGGGTTATAACAAAAGGTTTAGATTATTAAAATCCGGCGTTTATTATGGAATGCGATTGCTGAATTTCAACTGAATGAAAGACCCGTGTTAAAACTGCTATGTAAAATCAAATAGCACGGCAACAATTTAAGCACTGTTAAACTTATTATTTATCCTGTTATTTATCATGGCTAATGCAAAATCGACCAAATCAGGCATATTGGTATCAAGGTGCAACGCATCGGTTTCTCGCCGCAACCAGGTAAATTGCCGCTTCGCCAGTTGACGGGTGGCGATAATACCCTTATCTATCATCGTAGCTTCATCGTAATCGCCGTGCAGATAAGCCCACACTTGCCGATAACCTACCGCCCTTATCGACGGCATTTTTTCTGTCAAATCGCCACGATTAACTAGCATTTCAACTTCTTCAATAAGGCCCTGCTCCAGCATGTGATGGAATCGACTGGCGATAATGTCATGCAAGGTCTTTCGCTCTTTTGGGGCAACAATCAATTTGATTATTCGATAAGGAATAGCTTGTTGCACCTCGGCAAAATAAGCCGTCAACGGTTTGCCAGTGATTTCATAGACTTCCAGTGCGCGTTGGATGCGCTGCGGATCATTGGGATGAATTCTGGCAGCGGATTCTGGATCAATGTTTGCAAGCCGTTGATGTAATGCCTCTTTACCTAGGCTTATTAATTCAGCATCCAATTTCGCCCTAACAGCAGCATCGGCTTCCGGCAGTTCAGCAAGCCCGTTGTTCAAAGCATTGAAATACAACATCGTACCGCCGACCAGAATCGGTAAACGTCCACGCTGGCAAATTTCTTCCATTAATGCCAAAGCTTTATTCTTGAACTGTCCAGTGGAAAATGATTCTCTAGGGTCGAGAATATCAATCAAGTGATGCGGTATGCCACCCCTATCCGCTAACGTGGGTTTTGCCGTGCCTATATCCATGCCACGGAAAACCAATGCTGAATCGACGCTGATGATTTCGCCATTAAGCGTTTGCGCCAACTGCACGGCCAATTTTGATTTTCCTGAAGCCGTTGGGCCCATGAGGAAAATGGCGGGGGGATAGTTGTCTTTCACCATTACTCAGAAACTAAAGTAGATTTCATCCACATTTGGGGGAGAGGGTTTAGATAAGAACGATAAAGTAACTGCAGCTCTATTATCGCATCGACCTTCGTTCTCAGGTTGATAACATTGCCAGCATCCCCGCTTAACATCCCGTTAATGTAGATTGTGTATAACACCTTGGGTGTAAATCGTGGACTCACGGATTGCACATATTTGAGAATATATTATGACATTAAAAACAAGTAGTTATCTAAACAACGGGGATTTGATGAAAACAACTAGAATAATAAACACTCTAAACCTTAATTTTCTTGTATTAAGTTTACTGCTAATCGTTACTCAAAAAGCGGGGGCTGAGTGTGTATCTGGCTCGATAACTTTGAAGGCACCGCTGTATACCGCCACTGTCGATGCTTCTCGAATGATCACATATCAGAGACTTATTGGTAATGTCGTTAAAAAAGCAGCCTTAACAAAAGATTGCGTCGGTTCTACCATTTATACAATCACCGGCACCAAAAGCTTGCCCTACCCCGATGGCACTCGGCTGGTGGTAGTCGGAAAAAATGTTTTCAACTCGCCAACACCCGCAGCACTGGCCTTGACCGTGACCAATGGTTCTATCGACAGCATTGTCACGGCAGCAGGTACTCAAACCGGCATAAACACCGATTCCTTTGGCATCTATTTAAATTCAACTATGGTCATGAGGGTTAAGCAGCCTTGGAAATAATGACTTGAGCTTAACATCCGAATCATTGCGGAATCGGTCTTTTAATGTTTGAACCGTCGTGTTGAGCTTGTCGAAGCACTCACGCCTTTCGACAGGCTCAAGGCGAACGGACTTTAAAGCTTCATAAGGCCGAATCAATAACCGCATTGGTAACACCCTCATGGAGAGCCTGCACAGCAATTATTTTGCAGGCGCAGCTTCCTTTGGACTCTCAACTTCTTTTGGCGTTTCAGCCGCTTTTTGAGCCTCTATCGCTTTTTGCGCTTCAGCCGCTTTTTGGGCTTCAGCGGCTTTTTGCTTTTCCGCAGCCTTTTTCTTTCTTTCTTCAGCTTTATGCGCTAGCGCAGCTCTTTGCTCCGCCGCACGAGTCGAAGAAATCCCGCCGCTTTCATAAGCTTCTTCAGCTTGGGTAAGTGCAGGCGACAAAAGTGCTAATACCGCGCAAAGACATAATGGCAATGACATTTTGATTGATTTTATAGTTAACATAATCACCTCTTAATTTTAATTAAAATAGTTATTCAAATTTAACGCAACCCCGTAATTCTGCAAAAATATGAGCCATTTATGGCTTATAAATAGCCAATTAACATCGCATATTTCCTTAAATTAAGGATACAACCTGCGGCAGGGAAACCACAAAAGTCGTGCATAGTCTAGCGGTTTACGCTGACTTTGGGAATGCGACAAATTGTCACAGCTTGGACAGCGCGGATGTGGTGAACACAGTGAACCGCATCCTATCGGACTCGTTGCACTTCATACGGGTTACTTCCCACGCAAAAAAAACTTATCCAGGTCATTGGTCGATAATTCCACCCAGGTTGGTCTGCCGTGGTTGCAAACACCACTGTTTTCAGTGCGTTCCATGTCCCTCAGTAAGGCGTTCATTTCGTCAATGGTCAGTCGTCGATGCGCCCGTACCGCGCTGTGGCAAGCGATTGTCCCCAGAATATGCTTGCCGTGATCTTGCATCCGGTAACTTAAGCCGTGTTGGGCAAGATCAGCCAGAACATCACAGATTAAGGTTTCCATATCCGTGTTGTTCATTAGTGCTGGTACAGCTCGTAGCACAATCGTATCAAGTCCAGAACGGTTAATCTCAAAACCTAACTCCGTAAATAAATCAACGGCTTGTTCAGCAAGATCAGCATCTGCCGGGCTGACATTGATTTTGATGGGTAAAAGCAAAGGTTGGCTAGGCACTGTGCCTTGTTGGGATTGCTGCTTTAAGCGTTCGTAAAGCACCCGTTCGTGGGCGGCGTGGGCATCGACCAAGATAATGCCGGTACGGGTTTCCGCTAAGATATAGATATTGTGCAAATGGGCGATGGCAAAACCCAAGGGCGGAAAACCCTGTTGACCGACGGCTTGTTCTGGCTTTGCTGCATCGCCAGAATTTGTTCCAGAATACAGTTTGGCATAAGCTTGAATCGTCTCCTCAACTTGATAAGGCAATGCGGACTGTGCGGGTTGGTAAGTCGAATAAGCTTCGTTGTGATTAGCTCTGCTGCCGATAAACGCATCATTGGCACTGCTTTGGGTAGCTTCTTGCTGTTGATTATTGTTGAATGGAGGGTGATTAGCAGCAATAATGTTGACCGTGTGGTGAGCAGGTCTTACCTGCGCCAATGCCCGATGTAGCGCGGAAAACAAGAAATCATGCACTAACCGCCCTTCCCTAAACCTGACTTCCAGCTTTGCCGGATGGGCGTTGACATCAACCAAACCAGGATCAAGGGTAAGATACAACACAAATACCGGATGCCGCCCATTAAATAAGACATCCTGAAACGCCTGTCTGACGGCATGAACAATCAGCTTATCCCTTACCAAACGGCCATTCACGTAGAAAAACTGCATGTCTTGTTGGCTGCGCGAAAACGTCGGTAAACCTACCCAACCTGTTAGTTGCAATCCTGATGAGGCGACATCGATTTTTATCGAATTATCCAGAAAAGCCGAGCCACAAATACCCGCAATCCGCTGTTGCTGCTCAGTTTCTGTTGCAGCCAGCGGCAGGTAAAAAATTTCTTTTTGGTTGTGGGATAAGGAAAAACCAATGTCAAAACGGCTTAATGCCATCTTTTGAATTAAACTCTCGATATGGGCAAATTCGGTTTTTTCGGTTTTTAGGAATTTTCGGCGAGCGGGCGTGTTATAGAATAAATCCCGTATGTCAATTGTCGTGCCTTGGGGATGCGGATCGGGTTGTGGATCAAAGCCTACTTCTGATCCATCAGCAGAAACCATCCACGCACATTCGGCTTCAGCAACACGGGAAATCAATGTCAACCGTGAAACGGAGCTGATACTAGGTAAGGCCTCGCCGCGAAAGCCCATGCTGGCAACGCGTTCTAAATCTTCAAACGAGGCGATTTTGCTGGTGGCATGGCGGGATAATGCCAAGGACAAATCCTGTTTGACGATGCCACAGCCGTCGTCCCGGATTCGAATACGCTGCGCCCCGCCCTGCTCTATGTCGATACTGATCGTGCTTGCACCTGCATCGAAACAATTTTCAACCAGCTCTTTAACCACCGACGAAGGCCGTTCAACCACTTCACCGGCGGCAATCTGGTTAATAAGTTGGATGGGCAGAATTTGAACGCGCATTGAATAACCTGGAATTAAAACTTCATTCTAACCGACCCAATGGAGAGTGGGTAGTTTGCGGTGAAAGTATTGTTACCCACGTGATGATAAGGCTTGAGAATTTCTTCTATGCTATGCCTAATTTACCTTAAGCTGTTGATCTAGCGCCCATAACACATGCTCTTGCACCAATTCAGATGGATACAATAATTTAGCCTTTAGTGCGTCAATAATAGCTTCGGACTTGGGCGCATTGCCTAATGCTACGGCGATATTTCTGAGCCAGCGTTCATAACCAATACGGCGAATCGCAGAACCTTCGGTTTTGGTCAAAAACTCTTGCTCCGTCCAGGCAAATACCTCCAATAATTCTTGCGTATTTAACCGATGTCTGGGGTTAAAGTCTTTTTCGTCCGTTAATCGGGCAAACCGATTCCACGGACAGATAAGCTGACAATCATCGCAGCCGTAAATACGGTTGCCTATCAGCGATCTTAATTCTTCGGGAATCGAACCGTGCAATTCAATGGTCAAATACGATACACAACGCCGTGCATCCACCTGATAAGGTGCAACAATGGCTTGAGTTGGGCAAATATCCAAACAAGCATGACAATCGCCACAATGTTCCGTGGCAGGTTTATCGACAGGCAAGGGCAAGTCGGTATAAATTTCGCCGAGAAAAAACCACGATCCGGCTTTGCGGTTAATCAGGTTGGAGTGTTTGCCTATCCAGCCCAAGCCTGCTTTTTCTGCTAAGGCTTTTTCCAGCACGGGTGCGCTATCAACAAACGCGCGGTAACCAAAATCGCCAATTTCAACCTGGATAAGGTCGGCTAATTTTTGCAATCGATTTCGTATGAGTTTGTGATAATCACGACCTAGGGCGTAGCGGGAAATAAAGGCCGTCAGCGGATTTTCCAGGGAATTCCACATACTTTTCGCTGATTCAGGCAAATAATCCATCCTTACAGAAATAACACGGCGTGTTCCTGGATGTAATAAGGCGGGTCTGCTACGCTTATGACCGTGCCGCTGCATATAATCCATAGTGCCGTGGTAGCTTTTAGCTAACCAGTTATCCAGATGGATTTCGGCTTTGGATAGCTCAGTGTCTGTAATGCCAACTTGCTGAAAGCCGAGTTCTTGTCCCCAAACTTTGATTTGGGCGGCAAGACTTATCATGTTTTCAGGATTACTTGTAGCCGTCATAGGGTGCTGGATCAATAAAAAGAGATCACTAAAATACCATGCAGAAATTGCCCACAAAGCTATATACCGCCGCTCAAGTCAGAGAATTAGACCGTATCACGATGGCAGAATGCGGCATTCCTGGGATTGAGCTTATGAGCCGAGCCGGAAATGCCGTCTTTAGGCATTTACGAATTAAATGGCCGAATGCTAAATCTATCGCGGTATTTTGCGGTTCTGGCAATAATGCTGGCGATGGCTACATTATAGCCGGACTGGCGCAAGCGGTAGGCTTGAAAGTGACGGTTTATGTGTTTGCTGATCCTGAAAACCTTAAGGATAACGCGTTCATTGCCTACCGTGATTACATTAAATCTAAAGGCACAATCACACCCTTTCAGGCTGACCAGGCTATCAATGCAGAGGTAATTGTTGATGCCCTGTTTGGAACGGGATTAAGTAAGCCGATAACTGGAGTTTTTGCACAAGCCATTCAATTAATTAATAAAAGTCAATCTAATGTTATCGCTGTTGACGTACCGTCGGGCTTAAATTCTGATACCGGAAGTGTCATGGGTTGCGCGGTAAAAGCAGCATGTACAGTGACGTTCATCGGCTTGAAGCAAGGCCTATTTACCGGATTAGCGGCAGATTATTGCGGTGAAATTATTTACGCATCCTTAGCCGTACCCAAGGATGTATTCAAAAATGTAGTCAGTAATATTTATCGGGTAATCAAAAAAACGATTCCCCCTCGCACTCGCTGCGCCCATAAAGGTGATAACGGGCATGTGTTGATTATCGGTGGAGACCGTGGTTATTCAGGTGCAGCTAGAATGGCTGGCGAAGCAGCGTTGCGCGTAGGTGCTGGCTTGGTGAGTGTAGCAACGCATCCCGAACATGCTGCGCTATTGAATCTGGGCAGACCAGAATTAATGTGTCATGGCGTGGAAAATACGGAACAGCTATTGGGATTGCTCGATAAGGTCGATGTGGTTGTCGTAGGACCAGGCTTAGGGCAAAGCAAGTGGGCGGCTGAATTGTTCATTGCAGCAATAAAATCAGCCAATATGTTGGTCATTGATGCTGACGGCCTCAATCTTTTAGCACATGTTTCTGAAAGACACCAATTGTGGGTGTTAACACCGCATCCAGGTGAGGCCGCACGACTATTACACTGCACCAGCAGCGACGTACAGCAAGACCGCTTTGCCGCCGTTGTTGCACTTCAGACTAAATATGGCGGCATTGCTGTCCTAAAAGGCGCAGGAACATTGATAGCAGGTCATGATGAGATAGCGGTGTCCACAACGGGAAATCCAGGTATGGCATCGGGTGGAATGGGGGATGTGCTTGCTGGCATGATCGGTGGTTTGATAGCACAGGGCTTTTCTCCCAAAGATGCGGCGCAACAAGGGGTTTATTTGCATGGCATGGCGGCTGATCTTGCTGCCGAACAAGCAGGAGAACGCGGCTTGTTAGCCAGTGATTTGTTTCCATACATTAGGCAATTGGTCAATTAATGCAGTCTGTTTTGCAAAATACCGAGGCTACTGAGCAATTTGGTGCCGAACTTTTTCAGTCATTACCTTCAAAATGCCTGGTTTTTCTGCATGGTGAGTTAGGCGCAGGCAAAACAACCTTAGTCAGGGGATATTTACGAGCAGCAGGATACACAGGCACTGTTAAAAGCCCTACCTACAATTTAGTCGAAGAATACACAGTAGTAGGAAAGCTAATTTATCATTTTGATTTATATAGACTTAATGACCCTGAAGAGTTGGAATGGATAGGCATTAACGATTATTTCACTCAGGATTGTGCGTGCTTTATCGAATGGCCTGATAGAGGTAAAGGATTTTTGCCGACACCGGATAACGTGATTACATTGACGGTTATTGAGGCTGGTCGATTAGTCGAAATGAATGCGTAGATCAGGCGAAAAAAGCCTTAAGACTTGTGCTAAGTACAAAATCGATGTGATAAATCAAGCCATTGCTTTAAAAGTGTTCAATAGCCACCCCTCATTGTTTAAAAAATATTTTCATCTAGCTATTTAAAAACAATAACATATTGCTATAATCTAATTTAGATTATCACCAATTTGGATTAGCTTATGTGGCGCGGTTGTAAGGAAATAATTCTTGTGTTTCTCGTCCTGGTATTTTCAGCATCGGGATACGCGCAACAAATACGTGTTGGTTCAGTACGTTACCCAACTGATGCTGGTCGAGCAAAGATAATATTTGATGTCACATCTTCCCCTAAACACCGCGTTTTCGTACTGGATAATCCCTCTCGGTTGGTAATTGATGTCAAAAATGCCCAAGCAGGTCGCGGTTTAAATCAGCCTTCAGCAGCACATCCCTTGTTTGCACACGTACGCGCCTCTGCAAAAAATGAGTCTGACTTACGAATAGTAATTGATTTAAAACAAAATGTGACAGCAAAAAGCCATAAATTGGCTAGCAATAACTCAGATAATCAGCATTTAATTATTGATTTGCTCAATAAAAATGCGGTAATTGGTGCTGATAAAAGCAAAAAATCCACAGAAAAACTGGCATCTAACAAATCAAGCAGTCTCGATGAAAAAATCGGTACAACAACAAAAACATCTCATGCCAAAAGCAAACGTACGGCAAATAAAAAGCCGCATTTTGTAATCGCAATTGATGCGGGTCATGGCGGCGACGATCCCGGTGCAAAAGGGGCAAACGGCACTCACGAAAAAATAGTTACCTTAGCAATCGCAAAAAAACTCCAAGCCTTAATTAATGCTCAGGCGGGGATGAAGGCAAAATTGGTACGCAAGGGGGATTATTACGTCGGATTGCGGGAAAGAATGAAAATTGCCCGACAAGCTGGTGCCGATTTATTCATTTCGATCCATGCTGATGCTTGCCAAAATCCTGAGGTAAAAGGAGCTTCTGTCTACACCTTATCCAGAAACGGGGCATCAACCGAAGCGGCTCGCTGGCTGGCGAATACCGAAAACGCTAAGGAGAAAGTGGGCGGTGTTAATCTGGATGATAAAGAAGAGGTACTGGCTTCAGTATTGCTAGATTTATCGCAAACGGCAACGCAACAAGCAAGTGCCAGTCTGGCAAGTAATGTGTTAAAAAATTTCCAAA
This sequence comes from Methyloglobulus sp., assembly GCF_964779595.1. Taxonomy (NCBI): domain Bacteria; kingdom Pseudomonadati; phylum Pseudomonadota; class Gammaproteobacteria; order Methylococcales; family Methylococcaceae; genus Methyloglobulus; species Methyloglobulus sp. The sequence continues at coordinate 7,596 of NZ_CBAROL010000026.1, read as the reverse complement.
ACATTGGGGACTTGCATTACAACACGGTTCAGAAAGCGGGTTTTGCGGTGTTAAAATCACCAGATATTCCTTCCATTCTTGTTGAAACAGCCTATATTTCAAACCCTTCGGATGAACTTAATTTAACCAGTAATCGTTATCAAACCAAAATGGCAAATGCCATTTTTAAGGGTGTACTTAATTACTTTGACCAGCTAGAACCTTCTGAAGTCAACAGAATGGCAAAGCTTTGATAATGTCATATTAAGTTTTAAAGTTTATTGTTAATCAACTAATCGTAACAAATCGAGCCAAGCTAATGGAATTAGAAACAATTTTTGAACTCATCAACACCAATCCCGCCTGTTATTTTGTTGCAGGCATTGTGTTGGGTTATTTTTTACGTGGTTTTGTTTTGCGAGGTTTAGTGTTGGATTCTTCGAGCAAACGACCAAGCCGCTACCAACCCAAAAAAACCGATACCTCTGTTAAACGAGCAGGCATCGTGGCGGATTCAAACGAACCGCCTTTTGAATGGAGTGACAAGACCGTAAAGGCATTTACATCACAACGAATCGGCAGTATTGCATTAGATCAGCACAGCAATGAGTTTCAGTAAATCGTCAAAAAATAAGGTGTTTCAGGCTTAAACGCAATAACCACAGCTATATAAGATCGTCGAAAAACAGTCAGTTAACCCATCTAATACCGTTAAATTAATTGAACATTCACTTCATGTAGCTGGATATTGATGATCCTAAGTGTCGCCAACACCGCCGCAAACACTTGGTTGGCATGGACACCACGGGTCTTGCGGATGTCACCGTCACAATCCCAGGTTATCACGCATTCCGTCAATGCGCTGGTCAACCCGCCTTTGGGGATACGCACTTCATAATCTGCCAACCTGGGCAGGGCGTAATCGTACAATGCCAACACTTTTTCGATGGCGTGGATAAACGCATCATAGCCACCATTGCCGAAACCCGAAGCCACATGCTCCTTACCGTTAATGCTGACCCGTAAACTCACGGTAGATTCTAAGTTAAATCCGCTGGTAATCGAGCAATTCAACAGCTTGATATGCTGGTAATCTTTGCTTGCCAACACATCAGCGATGATGAAGGGCAGGTCATCTGCCGTGATGGTTTGCTTGGAATCGCCTAGGCGAACAATCCGATCCAGGACTTTTTTCTGGTCTTCCTCGGATAACTCCAGTTCTAGTTGCTCCAGATTTTTCTTCAAGGAAGCCTTGCCGCTCATTTTCCCCAACGCATAGCTGCGAGTGCGGGAAAACCGTTCCGGCCCTAGTTTAGTCTTGTACAAACCGCCTTTTTGATCACCATCAGCATGAATACCTGCCGTCTGGGTGAACACGTCCGCACCGATGATCGGCGCATTGGCGGCAACGCGCTTGCCGGAGAAAGTCTCCACCATATTGCTGATCGCCACGATATGACTTTCATCAATGGCAAGCTGTAGGTGCATCTTGTCGCGCAACACGACGGCAACCTCAGCCAACGACGCATTACCCGCCCGCTCGCCCAGGCAATTGATCGTGCAATGGATGGAATTCACACCCGCACCTACCGCCGCCATCACATTGGCGGTAGCCAATCCATAATCGTTATGGGGATGGAAATCAAATTGTAATTCGGGATAACGGCTGCACATATCGCTCAGGCTGGTGAATACTTCATCAGGCGATAGTACACCCAGCGTATCGGGTAACATGAAATGGCCGATTCCGGCATGACGCAAGTTGTCCACCAATTCATAGACATAAGCGGGTTTATCGTGATAACCGTTAGACCAGTCTTCCAGGTACACATTCACCTTCAACTCTTTGTCCAACGCATAACGGATGGTTTGGAGAATATCGACGGTATGCTGCGCTAAGGTTTTGCCCAGTTGTTCATGGCAATGTTTTTCGCTGCCCTTGGTGAGCAGGTTGATAACCTTACCGCCTGTTTCCTTGATCCAATCCACGCTTTTGGAATGATCGACAAAACCTAGGACTTCAATACGACCATCGAAGCCTTCATGCTTAGCCCAGTCGTTAATGCTTTTCACCGCCTCTTTTTCACCTTGCGAAACACGGGCAGAAGCCACTTCAATACGGTCTACACGCAACGACTGCAATAAGGCTTTGGCTATGCTGACTTTTTCGGCAGGCGTAAACGAAACCCCTTGGGTTTGTTCACCGTCGCGCAGGGTGGTGTCCATGAGTTGGATGGTTTGGGTCATTACAAGCCAGTTGATTTATAAAGAAATTTACGGTAATTAATTTTTAAGATCAGCAATTTCAACGACGGCTTCGCCTTTTGACAACAATTCTTGAGCACGCGGAAATAATTCGGTAAACAACGCTTGCAAACGCTTATTGGTTACATTGCCACACGTTAGCCAAAGTAATTGTGGGGGCGTTCCCATACGCAAAACCAATTCCACGAAATCGCTGTCTTTGCTGATAATAACTGCGCTTATTTGCCGAGCAGCTCGAAAAATCTCCAAATCCTCAGCATCCCGCAATTGTAAATCCCGTAAGGCATAGGCTTCGACACCAAATGTTTCGCTTAACCAACTTGCCAACAGCGGCGGAAGTTGCGCATCGATCCAATAGATCACGCAACTAGCCGTTCAAGGTTGGCACGACGGGCCGCATACAGCAAGCAAGCCCGGATATCTTCTTGTTCAATGTCTGGAAAATCCTGCAAGATTTCCTCAAAGCTGACACCTTCTCCTAACATTTGCAAAATGTCCGCAACCCTTATTCGCATACCGCGAACGCAAGGCTTGCCACCGCATTGCAATGGATTATAGGTAATTCGGTTTTCGATATTCATAATTAATTTCCTCTTTGATCAACATATTCAATCATGAGGCGAGCCTCGACCAGCCCTATTGAACTGCACATACCATAAATTTTATTTGACAAACCCTTGTTCGAGCAAATAATCTCGCCCAGCACCTTCAAGCTTGTAATGACAGCCTTGTGGCATTATATATTTTGTACCCTTGATAAGGCTTTTCTTAATCAGTGCGTTTAAAATGTGTTCACACTTCGGAATTGAAATACCAGATTTCTGGGCGATAGCATTCACTAGGTAACCAATTTCTGTGTATTCTTTCTCGTCTAACCCCCAGAATGCCAACAAGATTGAATCTTCTTCACTTGTTGGGACATTTGCCTTTTCGCCTATGCTAGGGTTTTGGCTAGAGTTCGTTTTGTACAATTTCAAAAAAGCATTCAATTTAGCTTGGGCTTTCCCCCCATTTTTGGGTATGACATTGAGGTCTTTGGCAAGCTGTTGTAACAAGTCGGACGTTCTACTAGAAGCGTCGGGTGATTCGATTTCAATACACGAAAGGGTACCAAGGGGACCTGGCAAATCTTTGCTTTTCATGTTTGAGCCAAGTATAGGGTAAACGCGTCTTTCTAGCCCCCAAGCTGCACCAAGCTCGAACATCACCCAATTAGAATTTAAGCTTTCTTTGGATACCAACGCTATTAATGCCGGTGCTTGATTTATGTCGGCTTTCAACAGTTCGGCGATGCTTTTTCCAAGTTCTAGCTGATGCCCAGGAACAGAAGTGCACCGTATATCGCTATCCTCTAGCGACAACCCAGACAGCAACATCTCGACCAAGGCACTAGCTGCTTCATGATTTTGATGTGAATGACTAATAAATATTTTCACTCTCTGGATTCCAAAATTTAAGTCCATAAGGTGCAATAACTAAAAGGCAGCGCCGTAATGTTAGTTACTTCAACCATGTGTAGGGATACGCTTCGTTATTCCGCCCTACGTACTGGCATGGAATTCTCTCGATTAAATGCCTACGCCCACAACCAAGGAAAAGTCTTCTTGTGCCGTTCTTCATACGCACTAATTTTATCGACATGCTTCAGCGTCAAACCAATATCATCCAAACCGCTTAACAGATTGCCTTTGCGGAACGGGTCAATATCAAAGGAAAAGCCATTACCCGCTGGAGTAATCACTTGCTGATTTTCCAAGTCAACTACAAATTGGACACCTTCATTGGCACTAATTTCCGCCATTAACGCAGTCAACTGCCGGTCATTTACTTTAATAGGAAGAATGCCATTCTTAAAACAATTGTTATAGAAAATATCGGCATAACTGGTTGAGATGATGGTGTTAAAGCCATAGTCGGCAATCGCCCAGGGCGCGTGTTCACGGGAAGAGCCGCAACCGAAGTTATCGCCCACAACCAGGATTTTTGCACCTTTAAAAACGGGTTTGTTCAATTCAAATTCGGGGTTATCGCTCCCGTCATCATTAAAGCGCCAGTCATGAAAAAGATGTGCACCGAAGCCGCTGCGCTCAACGCGCTTTAAAAACTGCTTGGGGATAATTTGGTCGGTATCGACATTGCTGCGGTTCATTAAGGCCGCAATGCTTTCGTGTTTTCTGTATGGTTCCATATTCGTTGCTTATCCGAAGTTTCTGATATCGACAAAATGCCCCGCCGCCGCCGCCGCCGCCGCCATAGCTGGAGACACCAAATGCGTCCTGCCACCTTTGCCTTGACGGCCTTCAAAGTTGCGGTTGGATGTGGACGCACTGCGTTGGCCTTTGGTCAGTTCGTCGCCGTTCATCGCCAGACACATGGAGCAACCTGGATCACGCCATTCCCAACCAGCTTCGATAAAAATCTTGTCCAACCCTTCGTCTTCAGCTTGGTGTTTGACATGATAGGAGCCCGGCACGGCAATCGCCTTGACGCCTTTGGCAACTTTAGTGCCTTTGGTCACTTCTGCGGCAATGCGGAAATCTTCGATTCGGCCATTGGTGCAAGAACCAATAAACACCAAATCGACGGGGATGTCAGTCATTTTGGTGTTGGCGGTCAAGCCCATATAGGCCAAGGCGCTTTCGCACGCTTTGCGTTTGCCTTCGTTGTCGAAACTTTCCGGTGCTGGCACGCAGCCATCTACGCCTATCACTTGCTCAGGCGAGGTTCCCCAGGACACTTGCGGAGCAATATCAGCAGCATCCAAGGTAATAATAGTGTCGAATACCGCGCCTTCATCACTAGGAAGGCTTTGCCAGTAAGCCAGTGCTTGATCCCACTGATTACCTTTGGGCGCAAATTCCTTACCTTTCAAATATTCGTAGGTTTTTTCGTCCGGCGCAACCAGCCCTGCCCTAGCACCGGCTTCAATCGCCATGTTGCACAAGGTCATGCGACCTTCCATCGAAAGCAACTTGATCGCTTCGCCAGCGTATTCGATAACATGACCTGTGCCACCTGCCGTACCTATTTTGCCGATAATTGCCAAGGCAATATCTTTTGCGGAAGAGTATTTGGATAACTTGCCATTCACCTGCACCAGCATGGTTTTGGATTTTTGCTGCGGCAGGGTTTGCGTCGCCATAACATGTTCGACTTCGGACGTGCCGATACCAAACGCGAGCGCACCAAATGCACCGTGCGTAGCCGTATGGCTGTCGCCGCATACCACCACCATGCCTGGATGCACAAAACCATGTTCCGGCACGACCACATGGATTACGCCGTTGTTGGGGTTTTTCATGTCATAGAGATTCAAACCATTTTCCGCGCAATTCTCGGCCATTACCTCGACCTGTTTTCTGGCGATAGGGTCAGGAATCGGCAGATGGCGATCTTTGGTCGGTACGCAATGATCCATCGTCGCCAGAATGCTATGTGGATTGCGGACTTTACGGTTAGCCAGCCGCAATCCTTCAAAGGCTTGCGGCGATGTCACTTCGTGCATCAAGTGACGGTCTACATAAATCAAAGGAGCTTGCCCGTCCACTTCAACGACGAGATGGCTGTCCCAGATTTTTTCGTACATGGTTTTTTTCATTGCTTGTTCCTAAACTGACTGCGGTTTCCACATCGTTGTTTTACTTGATGCAGAAAAGTAGAAATACCGATAGCCGCACATTATCCCTTAAATCAGGCTGTTATTGCAATCTGGCTACGTAACGATAGTGCTGATAGTTTTATTTAACTAAGCTGCATACCCATTGCTTATCCCTAAGTATCTGTAGTGGCTGGTAATCGCTCTTGTAGGACATTTTTTTACACTGTTTTATCCAAAACCCCAGATATATAAACTCCTTATGCAATTTTTTAGCTTGTTCTATCTGCCAAAGCACCGCATAAACGCCCAAGCTATAGCTGGAAAATTTCGGCTCAAAAAAAGTGTAGACGGCTGATAAAGCATTATTCAATTGGTCAACCACGGCTATTGAAGCAAGCTCGCCGTCGATTGAAAACTCAACAAAATGGGTGTCGCACCAGGAACTCTTAAGAAATCGCACGTAGTCTTCCTGACTGGATTCAAACATTGAACCATCACGATGCCTAGCCGCTTGATAACGAAGATACATGTCGAAATGGGCTTGTTCGAACTCAGCCGGTTTAATGATGACTTGGGTATTGCTATTTTTTTGCAAACAACGTTTTTGACTACGACTAGGGATAAATTCTGTCGCTTTTAGCCGCACTGGAATGCAAGCCGAACATTGCGAACAATGCGGCGAGTAAACCTCATCGCCACTGCGACGAAAACCTTGTGCTATCAGCTCCGAATAAATGCCTGTGGTCATTTCAAACAAGGGATGCACAAAGGCAGGTTGCGCCTCCTCATCGTCAATATAACTGCACGGATGCTTTTCGCTGAGAAATAAAGGGATGGAAATCATAGGCTTTGCCAAGCTGATGATTCAGGGAATTCATCACAATATTGATTAAGCAAGTTGGTAAAATCAACCCTGGCAATTTCCTCAGCCCCGAAATTAATGAGATGCCGCGTACTTACCTGGCAATCTACCAGCTTATAACCCCAGTGCTTAAGTTGCTCGACCAAACTGACGAAAGCCACTTTCGACGCATCGGTTTTGCTGAAAAACATCGACTCCCCAAAGAAAACCCGACCCATTGCAATACCATATAAACCACCGACCAACTCTCCGTTTAACCAAGTTTCTGCTGAATGGGCATAGCCTGATTGATGAAGATCGTAGTAAGCCTGATAAATACCTTGGGTAATCCATGTACCTAATTCATCCTTACGAGGCATAGCACACGCGTTGATAACATCAGCAAAAACCCGATCAAATGTTATCGTAAACTTTTGTTTTCGTAAGGTTTTGGCTAAACTGCGAGAAACAACTATCTTATCTGGAAATAACACCAATCTTGGATCAGGTGACCACCATAAAATCGGCTCATCTGGACTGTTCCAGGGAAAAATACCTAAGCGATAAGCATTCAGTAAACGGGCTTTTGAGAGACAACCACCCACTGCAAGTAGCCCATCCGGTTCGGATAACGCACTGCTTATCGGCGGAAAATCTTGTTCGGGATGACTAGGATCAAGCACCGCCAATTTCATTTTCATGGGTACAAAAGACTATAATGCGACAGAGTTGCGCTTAGATTTTGACTGGTTTTATCAAAACCATTAACCCACCAACTCATCCAAATACTTTTCCGCGTCCAATGCCGCCATACAGCCTGCACCTGCTGAGGTGATGGCTTGTCTATAAACCGAATCCATTACATCGCCCGCCGCAAATACACCTTCCACGCTGGTGCTGCTAAAGTTTCCGG
>NZ_CBAROL010000025.1:0-31693 GCF_964779595.1 Methyloglobulus sp. | reverse complement strand
AATCGGCATATTAGCAGCTACGCAAAAAAAGCTCGGTCGGCAATTTACTTAACAAAAAGCGATCAAATTCCATTATCGACGGTCAGAGTATTTGAAATGGCGGCAACCCGAAGACCCAAAGCTGCTAAACTATGGTTACAGATACTAGGAGATATAACAAAACAACAATGTTTTGCTATATTTGAACGTGTACCAACAACAGAAATTAATGAAGTTTCAATAGACTTTGCCCTGGAACTCTTAGAAATTAATAAACAAAGGCTTTTACAAATCAAAATTTTATGAATGTGCTTTATATCGCCTGGCAAGACCCGCAAACTCGGTTATGGCATACGGTAGGACGATTGAGCAAGGAAAATGGGTTATATTATTTCACCTACACGCAGGGTGCAAAAACATCATCTCGCTTTCATTATTTGGGCAGAATGCAGGACTTGCACTTACGTTATGTCTCCAACGAATTATTTCCGTTGTTTGCTAATAGAGTATTGAGCAGCTCTCGCCCAGAATATCCTAGTTACGTTCGTTGGTTGGCTGTTGATCCAGAACAGCCGCATAACCCTATGGAACTACTTGCCCGTTCGGGCGGAAAACGCGCTACCGATGAGTTGTGTGTATATCCGCATCCAGATGTCAATGAAAATGGTGAAATCGAATTGTTCTTTCTTAGTCATGGATTACGGTATCTTGATCCTTGGGAGTTACAGCGTGTAAATAGTCTTAATGTCGGAGATAGCTTACTGTTAAGGGAAGAAGACAATGAAAAAGATCGTTTCGCCCTTCGCCTTGAAACCAACGAACCCGTTAAAGCAGGTTATTGTCCACGGTATCTGAATAAGGATTTAAGGCGTGTACTTTCTAAAACTGATGTTCACTTGACGGTCGAACGCTTGAATTTGGATGCACCTATTCAATTTAGGTTACTTTGCCGCGCTGTTCTTACACTACCGACCGGATTTGATTTATTTGCGGGGGATGAATATTTACCTTTGGGGAAAGTTGCCGTCGCTGCTTGATTTGAATCACCACACTTACCGCTTTGCGGTGTCGCTAACATATTTATCTGAAATAGAGCTTCTCTTGTTTGCCCATTCCAATTTTACTGTCAACTCTTTGTGGCTGATTTAGAGTTCAGCTAATTAATTTTAGTCATTCTGGTTATACCTTGCTCTAATCAATGCGATTTCACTTCCACGGCGCTGTTTTAAGTAAATTTTCCTATAACTTCCGATAACATACGACATAATAGCATTAGCTTCTTTCTTATGGCTATTTTGGAGGTCACAATTGGTAAGCCCTTACTCACATAAGCAATTTTTCAGGAAAATCCCGCCTAGCCAATTGGCCAGTTATTTTGCTTCCAAAAATGTCGATTTAGGCATTGATTTTAGTGCCTTCAACAATAAGCAAGTTGATAGCCTATTTACCGCCTTTACCGGCTTACCCGATGAGCTACTAAAGGTCATTGAAGCGGAATTTCAGGATATTCATGCGATGGCCTGTGATGGCGGCATTCAGGCGTTGATTGATGAGGCGGCATTCCCAGACCATAAGGAGGATGATTTTGTCGAGGCCATTTCTGACATAGACGGTCTACATGCCAAGGTGATGTGGGTTTTTCTTGAGAAGCGGTATTTATGGCAAGGGGCTTCTTTGTTACTCCATGCCGATAATGTGAGCAGTTCTTATTGGAGGAAACGGAATGATTTGCCCCGTGTGCCGCCTGATGTTGAACCTGCCGCTATCAAGGCGTTAGCAAATGCTATCAGCGCATATTTCCATGGCAAAGAAGGCCGTGGTAAAAATTGTAAGGTAGAGCCTTACCGCCGCCACAACAAGGAGTATTTCTTTGCTTATCCCGAAGATTTTGGCTTGTCTGCCGTGGAGTGGGTAAGTAATGCTTTAAAAAACCGCGCCCAACATCCTGCCTTTGAGATTATCTTTGTTTATTGCGAAGCTGAAGGTTCGTTAGACATTTACGCGCCTAAGAATACTAAGGCAGTGCCGGAATTGCAGAAGTTATTTGCCAAAGCCGTCCTTCATTTAGAAACGCTACCAGACGGTACGGTAGATAAGCGGGTTTACAATTTAGACCCGTTGGCGGAATCTGAGTTTCAGTTTCAAATAGAGCCTGAATCTGGGATTGAAAGTATTGAAATTACTCAATTAAGGCTCACTCTAAAGCATGGCGCAAAAAAACGCATTACCTTAGAAGCCGAAACTAAACATGATCCCAGTGCGGTTTATGATTTGCTGGAACTGCTAAAACCGCCGCCTTATTACATCACCCAAGCCCGTGTGAAAGTAACTTTTGTGCCAAAACCAGGCAAACGCGCGATAACAAAGCCATTCAACATCACTTACCCAAATTCGCTTTCGCTGGGGCATGATGGGGATGATCTAAAAATCCGCAAGATACTTGCGAAATCAGGGCTTGAGCTTAGGGCATTATAGTAATAGCACAGCATGACCTTCAATGATGTCCTTTTAGACTATTTGGCGCATTTACGCGCTGAAAAGAAAGCTATTAAGATTGGTTGGGATGCGGTAATTGAGTGGCCTGATGGCGCGTTAGATGCGTTCTTGCAGCTTGGCTTGCTTATACCTGCGCCAGCCGCGCAATCCATCGAGTGTAACGGGTGCGAGAAACATTGTTTCATGGATGTTATTACCCTTCCAGCCAATGATCCCGCCTTAACCCGTGCTTTTGTTGTGTGTGAAGATGCCGAAATGCAAAGCCAAATGGGGCGGATAACAGTGCCATTGGTTCGATTGCGGCAATGGCAGGGGAGCGTAAAACTGTTAGCTAAAGTAATCATGGATTTGTTGGAGTTAAAAGATAAGATTACGTTTTTAGCCAATCAATCTGTTATCAACTTAGGAATGCTAAAAGGTGAAAAGGGGCGGCGGTATGTTACGTTAAACCTCGCGGATTTGTCGCTTGAAATAAACCAGCACACCGTTCCAATTGATGAGGTTTTGTATTTTGATGTTAAGCAACTTGTTATTGACCGATACAAAATTGGTGAACTGCTTAATAGCGAAGCAATAAGCAAGGGCAAAAAATACACGCCGTCAACAAGTAAGCGGGAAGACAGAAAACTTGCAACTCAAGCTATGTTTCAGGATTGGAATGATGAATATTTAAGGCTTGAAAAAGAAAATCCCCAAAAAAATAAAACATGGTGCGCCAAACAAATCTTCAAATCGGACATTGCCAAAGGTAAAAGTGTTGAATATATCCGTAAAAACATGATTAAGTGAAAAAAGTTGGGCGGAAATATTTTGCCCAACTTTTTTCTTCATAACTTATAGATTTAGTAGTTTATTATTTTTTAATCCTCGTTGTTTCTTACTGTGTTTTTATTCAATCTAGGTTACAAAATGCCAGTAATATTTTGTAACCGCATGTTTTATTAGTATTAATAAATCATCATCTGGCCTAATAATAAAGTTTTATCGCCCAAATCGCACAGTTAAGCTCGCTCTTAAGTTTTCCAGTAATCACTTAAGAGGTTCGAGAATGTCGCACAGAATATTAAGACTACCTGACGTTAAAAGCAGAACGGGCTTATCACGCAGTACCATCTATTCGCATGTTGCCAACAAACAATTTCCCGCGCCAATCTCGTTGGGGGCTAGGGCTGTTGGTTGGTTAGAGCAAGATATTGAAGCTTGGTTGAGCGAAAAAGTTGAAGCCAGCCGCAAGGCTAAATAATGGGCAAGCGGCTTAGTCCCAACTTGGTAAAAATTCACCGAAGTTATTTGGTTGGGGAAGTGGCTGATTTGTTTTCAGTCCATAAAAACACGGTGCGTTCATGGTTCAAAGATGGTTTGCCTACAAATGATAGCAAAAGGCCGATGTTGATCCTGGGTTCTGACCTAAAGCAATACTTACAGTCGAAAAGGAAGCGCAATAAACGGAAATGTCTTCCTTATGAGATTTATTGTGTCCGTTGCCGATTACCTCAAATACCCGCTGGAAATATGGTTGATTTTAAGCCTATCAATAGCAAGATGGGGTGCTTGATTGGTCTATGTCCGTCCTGCGATGGTTTCATCAATAAATTTTATAATTTTGCCAATTTAGAGAAAATTAAGGGCAAATTAGACATCACATTCACGAAGGCACAGGAACACATAAACGAGAGTAACACTCCCCCCGTAAACTGTGACTTCAATAAGTGAGTTGAAACCATGAAAAAACACAACGCAAATAATGAAAGGATTAAGCGTAACTATTTTACCTTTCTCAAGGAAGCCAAGCGGCAAAACGAGAGTTCAGTTGATGCGGTGGCGATGGCAATCAGCCGTTTTGAATCCTATACGAAATATAAGGATTTTAAGGCTTTTCATCATCAACAAGCGGTCGGTTTTAAAAACCATCTTGCCAAACAAACCAATCAGCAAACCGGAAAGCCGTTAAGCAAAGCGACGCTTAATTCTACGCTGGGGCAATTGAAGGCTTTTTTTCAATGGTTGTATCAGCAACCTGGCTACAAGTCTCGGATTAATTATACCGATACCGACTATTTTAACTTGTCGGAAAAAGAAGTTCGCATTGCGACGGCGCGTCGGCATACGGCTTTTCCCACGCTGGAACAGATTATTCATGTGATTAACACTATGCCTAATCAAACAGCAATAGAAAAGCGTAACCGTAGCCTTATCGCCTTTACCCTATTAACAGGGGCTAGGGATAGTGCGATTGCATCTATGAAATTGAAGCATATTGATATTATTGGCGATAAAGTTTTTCAGGATGCCAGGGAAGTTAACACCAAATTTAGCAAAACCTTCACCACTAATTTTTTTCCCGTTGGGGATCACATCCATCAAATTGTTTATGATTGGGTGCGTTACCTAAAAGAAGTAATGCTTTGGGGCAATGATGATCCATTGTTTCCAAAAACTGATGTAATTGTTGGTGAAGAAAGGTTTTTTAAAGCAGAAGGACTTTTGCGAGAGCATTGGAGTACAGCATCACCTATACGGAAAATTTTTAAAGATGCCTTTGAATCGGCTGATTTGCCTTATTTTAATCCGCATAGTTTTCGTAATACCCTGGTAAGGCTTGGGCAAACAGTTTGCCAATCACCCGAAGTATTTAAGGCTTGGAGCCAAAATCTAGGGCATGAGGGTGTTTTGACAACCTTCTACAGCTATGGCGAGGTGCAAGAACATCGTCAGGGTGAGATTTTTCAGCAATTAAAAAAGCCTCGTTCGTCTGTCAACCAAAATGCTGAGGAATTTGCTAGGGCGGTTGTTAAAGCGATGGCTGCCCAAAAAGCCAAAGACATATAAATAAAGCCTGCACAGAAGTAACAATAAAATTTATTTGCTATCCCGAATGCTATCCCGAAAAAGCTATTCTTCTGCTTTCACAATGATGTTATTTTATAACATATTGATTTAAATGGTCGGGACGAGAGGATTTGAACCTCCGACCCCTTGCACCCCATGCAAGTGCGCTACCAAGCTGCGCTACGCCCCGACAGTATTAAAAATCTAAATCAAAAAGATGGTGTGGAATGGACTGCTGGCGCAATCTTATGGAAAGCTGGGCGGCGGATTATACAACAAGCCTACCCAAAGCGTATTGGATTCTATTTCAACAATTCAAGGATATCTTCAAGTTCACCGATCATTTGATGAATCAGTTGTTTAGTACGGGTTGAATCTTCCTTGGCGTTGTCGCTGGTCAAATGCGCCCTGGCACCGCCGATGGTATAGCCTTGTTCGTACAATAGGGCTCGTATCTGCCGTATCATCAACACATCGTGGCGTTGATAGTAGCGGCGGTTGCCACGCCGTTTTACTGGACTTAGCTCGGTAAACTCCTGCTCCCAGTAACGCAAAACGTGCGGCTTTACCCCACACAACTCACTGACTTCACCGATGGTGAAATAGCGTTTGGCAGGTATAACGGGCAGTTCGTTATTATTGCTTGGTTCCAGCATACGTTTCTACTCGGGCTTTTAGTTTTTGACCTGACCGAAATGTTACCACACGGCGTGCGGTAATGGGTATTTCTTCACCTGTTTTTGGATTCCGACCTGGGCGGCTGTTTTTGTCGCGCAACTCAAATTTTCCGAAACCGGACAATTTTACCTGTTCGCCATGCGCCAAAGAACCTTTAATTTCTTCAAAAAACAATTCCACCATTTCTTTGGCTTCACGTTTGTTTAGGCCCAATTCTTCGTATAGCCTTTCCGCAAAATCAGCTTTTGTTAATGCCATGTAATCAATCCCTCAGTTTTGCACCAATCGTCTTGGCCAATGTTTGTAATATATTGTTAAATATAGCATCTATTTCAACATCTGTAAGCGTTTGTGAAAAATTTTGTAACGTGATGCTGACGGCGACACTTTTGTGACCTTGTTCTATCCCTTTGCCACGGTACATATCGAAAATAGATATATTTTGTACGTTAGGCTCATTGCTGCTTTTTATGCTGGCGATAATATCGTCTGCTGAGACAGCCTCTTTTACGATTAGGGCCAGATCCCTGCTGACCGACGGGTATTTTGATAAGAGCTTGAACCTTGAAACCGTTTTGTTAAGCAACAAGTCTTGGTCGAGTTCAAATAAATAAACTGGGGTTTCAAAACCTAATTGCTTTTCAAGGCTGGGATGCAACATGCCCAGGATGCCTATTTTTTCACCAGCTTCAGATAAAATCTGGGCTGTTTGCCCTGGATGTAATGCAGAATGTTTGGCTGGTTCGTACTTAACAACACAACCTGTTAGCGACAATAAGGCCTGCACATCCGCTTTAAGGTCAAAAAAATCGACTTTACGGCTTTTTTCCCCCCACTGTTCTGGATAAAAGCTGCCTAAGATTAATCCTGACAACATTTTTTGCTGCTGTATTTGCCCACCAACGTTTAAAAACCGCAATCCGGTTTCAAAGAAACGTATTCTGGTCTGTTGGCGGTTGAGATTATGTAGTGCAGCCTTTAGCAAACCGCACCATAAGGTGCTACGCATTACCGATAGATCGGATGAGATAGGGTTTGTTATTTTAATCAGCACATCTTCAGCGGCCACGGCTTGCTGAATGTCTTCGTCAACAAAACTGTAGGTGATGGCTTCCTGATAACCCCGGTCAACCAGGAGGTCTTTAACCCTGTCGATGTCCAACACAGTTTCTGTCGCTTTGCCCAGTTCTGCCCACATCAACAAACTATTGTTGGGTATGTTGTTATAGCCGTGGACTCTTGCCAGTTCTTCAATGAGATCGGCTTCTATAGCAATGTCAAAACGAAATCCTGGCGGGGCTATATTCCAGCCCTCAGGGTGTTGTTCGATACACATGCCTAGGCGCACAAAGATGTCATGCACCTTTTCATCTGGTAAGGTTATGCCGAGCATTTTTGCTATTCGTTGCCGTCTTAATATTATCGCCGGACGTTGTGGTAATGATACCTCATGTTTGACTTCATTAATCGGGCCTACGCTGCCATCGGCAATCTCGATAATCAACTGGGTTGCCCGTTCGATTGCGCGGTGTTGCAAGGTTGCGTCTACGCCGCGTTCAAAACGATGTGATGAATCGGTATGTAAGCCAAAACGTCTGGCTTTACCAGCGATAGCCCGTGGTGCAAAGAAAGCACATTCTAGGAAAATATTTTGGGTAGTATCGCCAACTGCGCTGTCGCTGCCGCCCATTACACCAGCTAGTGCCAATGTTTGCTTGTCATCGGCAATAACTAGAGCTTCGTTATCTAACGTGATAGTTTGACCATTCAGCAGAGCCAATGACTCGCCGTTTCTTGCCATGCGTACCGTAATACCGCCGACTAGTTTATCTGCATCAAACGCATGTAAAGGCTGGCCTAGCTCTATCAGTACATAGTTGGTGACATCCACCACTGCACTTAAGCTTCTGATACCAGAGCGGCGCAGACGTTCCTGCATCCAGGATGGCGTTTCCGCCTTGGGGTTCACGCCTTTGATTAATCGCCCCAGATAACGGGGGCAAGCGGCCTTTTCTTCGACTGAGATAGGTAAGGTATCTTGATGATGGATTGCGGCTTTCTTTACCTGGATTGCCGTCCAATCCATGCTATTGAGCAAAGCGACTTCCCTCGCTATACCTTCAACGCTTAGGCAGTCGGCACGATTGGGGGTCAAGTCGATTTCGATGATGGTATCGTTAAGGTTTAGATATTCCCGAATATCCACGCCCACTGGCGCATCGGGGAGCAACTCCATTAAGCCGCTGGCATCGGCGGCTATGCCCAATTCCTTTTCCGAGCAGAGCATGCCTGAAGATTCCACGCCGCGCAGTTTAGATTGCTTAATCTTGAAGTCGCCGGGCAATACCGCACCGACTAAGGCGGCAGGGATTTTTAACGCTGGCCTGACATTGCTGGCACCACAAACAATTTGTAATGGTTCGCTGTTGCCTACGTTAACCATACAGACTTTTAGCTTGTCCGCATCAGGATGCTTTTCGGCAGTCAGGACTTCACCGATTACAACACCGCTGAATACTGCCCCAGCAGGTGTTAGCGAATCAACTTCCAGTCCTGCCATGGTCAATTGCGCGACCAGTTCTTCAGTCGATACTGGTGGATTGACGTATTCCCTTAACCAAGATTCACTAATTTGCATGATAACGATTTTCCTTGGATATCGGCTTAATGAAATTGCTGCAAAAACTTGAGGTCGTTCTCGAAAAACAACCGCAAATCATTAATGCCGTAACGCAACATCGCCAACCTTTCAACGCCCATACCGAAAGCAAAACCGCTATACGTTTCGCTGTCGATATTGACTGCCTTAAACACTTCGGGATGGATCATGCCGCAGCCCATCACTTCCAGACAACCGGTTTGGCTGCACACGCGGCAGCCTTCGCCATTGCACATCACGCATTCGATATCGACTTCTGCGGATGGCTCGGTAAACGGGAAATAAGAAGGCCGAAAGCGGACTTGGATGTCTTTTTCGAAAAACGCACGCAAAAATTGGTACACCACGCCCTTCAAGTCAGCAAAGCTGACATCGGTATCCACTAGAAAACCTTCGACTTGATGGAACATGGGGGTATGGGTGATGTCGGAGTCGCAGCGATACACACGCCCTGGCGCAATGACCTTCAATGGTGGCTGTTCGGATTCCATCACGCGAATCTGTACGGGCGAGGTGTGCGTCCTTAATACCGTGTGGGCATCAAAGTAAAAGGTGTCGTGCATTGCCCTGGCGGGATGATGTTCGGGGATATTCAATGCGCCGAAGTTATGATAATCATCCTCAATTTCGGGGCCTTCAACGACAGTAAAACCGACACTGGCAAATATCTTTGAAATTCGTCGTAATGTCGTCGTGACCGGATGCAATCCGCCGGTTGATTGACCTCTGCCAGGTAAGGTGACATCAATGCGTTCGCTTGCCAGCCTGTGTTCTAACTCGATGGTGTCGAGCGCGACTTTCTTGGACTGTAATTGTTCCTGAAACTGGTCTTTGGCTTGGTTGATGACCTGCCCGACAGCGCGGCGTTGGTCGGGATAAAGCCCACCCAACTCTTTCATCTGTAAGGTAAACAGCCCTTTCTTGCCCAGATAATGGACACGAACTAGATCGAGCTGATTCAAATCCTGAGCTTCCGCTATGGATTTCGTCGCTTGTGCGAGAATTTCATCTAAGTTAGCTGACACGATACGACTCGTCGATGGGTGAGGTAATCAAGAAAGGGGCGCAAAATCAGTCGCCCATCCAAACCAGTATGGGTTGGATGGGCTATTTTAATAATGAAAATCTACTGCTCTACCGCTTCTTATGAAACTGGGCTTTGATTGGCTTTCGCAATTTTTGCGATTTCGCCAAAGGCTTCAATGTCACGTACGGCGATGTCCGCCAAAACCTTACGATCTATCGCCACATTCGCTTTGGTCAAGCCATTGATTAGGCGGCTATAAGATATGCCATAGATGCGTGATGCCGCATTGATCCTGACTATCCATAACCTGCGGAATTGGCGTTTTTTCTGTTTGCGGTCACGGTACGCATACTGGCCGGCCTTGATGACGGCTTGTTTTGCGACGCGATAAACGCGGCTACGGGCACCGTAATAGCCTTTAGCCTGCTTTAAGATTTTCTTGTGCCTTGCCCTTGCGGTAACGCCTCTTTTAACTCTAGCCATTTTGCTTCTCCAGGTTAACTATAAGGCATCATGCGGGCGACCATGCGTACATCAGAAGCATGGACGGAAGCCGGTTTGCGTAATTGACGTTTTCTTTTGGTGGTCTTCTTGGTCAGGATATGGCGCTTGTGCGACTGACCGCACTTGAAACCGCCGTTACCTGTCCGCGCGAAACGCTTGGCAGCGCCCCGATTGGTCTTTATTTTTGGCATTTGTTTTCACTCCAATAAATTAAATAAAATCCCTGAGAATAACCCAACAAGGCAAAATGCTTGGCCCTGGAGAATTAAGACAGCAAAACCAGTTTGCTGTTTTGGCAACCTATCCTTGGTTGCCGTATAGCTTCACTTAAGAAGCTAATTTTTTATGAAACTCAAAATAAGTCCTTCGACAAGGCTCTCCTGAGCATAGCCGAAGGACTCAGGGCGAACGGTGTTAGGTTGATTCCGTTCGTACCCAAAGGGCATAAATGGTGAGCCTGTCGAACCATAAACGGAATCAACCATTCAGAATTTCTTCATTAAACACACCCTTTATTATTATTTTTTCTGCTACTTTTTCTTCTTGGGCGCCATCACCATCACCATCTGCCGACCTTCCATTTTCGGAAATTGTTCGACTATGGCTAATTCTTCCAAATCTTTTTCAATGCGCTTTAACACATCCATGCCAATTTCACGATGCGCCATTTCCCTGCCGCGATAACGTAAGGTTATCTTGGTTTTATCGCCTTCATTAAGGAATTTGGACAGGCTTTTTAACTTGATCTGATAATCGCCTTCATCGGTTCCAGGCCGGAATTTGATCTCCTTAACTTGGATCTGCTTTTGTTTCTTTTTGGCCTCTTGCAGTTTTTTGTTTAGCGAAAACTGGTATTTGCCGTAATTCATCACTTTACAGACTGGCGGATCGGCATTTGGCGATATTTCCACCAAGTCAAGGTCGGCTGCATAAGCTATCTGCCTTGCTTGATCTATCGACATGATACCTAATGCCTCACCCTCAGCACCCGTGACTCTCACCTTTCTGGCGGTGATTTCATCGTTCAGGCGCGTTTCATCTTTTTTAGCAGCGATATTTCAATCCTCCAAACACATTATGTTTTGTCGTCAATCTCTTGCTTTAACCGTTGAGTAAAGTCATTGATTGCCAGACTACCTAAATCTTCACCTTTCTGCGAGCGTACCGTTATGGCTTGATTTTCAAGCTCTTTATCGCCAATGATGACAAGATAAGGAATGCGCTGCATGGAATGCTCGCGGATTTTAAACCCGATCTTCTCATTTCTCAAGTCTATTTTTACTCTAAAGCCTTGTTTTTCCAAATCAAGTGCAACTAACTTTGCGTATTCCGCTTGTCGATCCGTGATACTCAGCACGACGACTTGGATGGGCGACAGCCAAAGCGGAAACGTCCCCGCATGTTGTTCGATCAATATGCCGATAAAGCGTTCCAACGACCCCAGTATGGCTCGGTGCAGCATAACCGGAACTTGCCTGGAACTGTCTTCACCTATGTAAGTTGCACCCAATCGACCCGGCATGGAAAAATCGACTTGGATCGTGCCGCATTGCCAGACCCGCCCGATACAATCTTTCAAGGAAAACTCAATCTTCGGGCCGTAAAAAGCGCCTTCGCCTGGCTGCAAATCCCAGACCAAACCTTTGTTATTCAAGGCTAATTCTAGGGCGTGTTCAGCCTTGTCCCAACTGGCATCGTCACCTACCCGATTTTCAGGGCGGGTAGACAGCTTGATGATAACGTCTTCAAAACCAAAATCTTTGTAGACCTCAAACAACAGGTCGATGAAGTCCGAAACCTCATCCTGTATCTGCGCTTCCGTGCAGAAAATATGCGCGTCATCCTGGACGAAATTCCGCACCCGCATCAGTCCATGCAAAGTACCAGACGGCTCATTACGATGGCAAGAGCCGAATTCCGCCAACCTTATCGGCAAGTCTCGGTAACTTTTCAGCCCTTGGTTATAAATCTGCACATGGCAGGGGCAATTCATCGGCTTGATTGCATAATCTCGGTTTTCCGAGTGGGTCGTGAACATGCCGGCACTGAATTTATCCCAATGGCCGGACTTTTCCCATAAAGACTTATCGACGACTTGAGGTGTCCTGACCTCGCCGTAGCCTTTAAGCCGTAATTTGTCGCGTATGTATTGCTCGACTTGTTGGTAAATCGTCCAACCTTTCTCGTGCCAAAACACCATGCCCGGTGCTTCTTCCTGCGTATGGAATAAGTCTAAGGCTTTTCCCACTCTACGGTGATCGCGCTTTTCCGCTTCTTCTAGCCGGTGCAAGTAAGCTTGTAATTCTTTTTTATCGCCCCAGGCCGTACCGTAAATACGTTGCAGCATTTCATTGTTAGAATCGCCTCGCCAATAAGCGCCGGCAATTTTCATTAACTTGAATGCAGTCAATTTTCCAGTGCTGGGGACGTGTGGGCCACGGCACAAATCGGTAAAACCACCCTGCTCATACAAAGACAAATCTTCGTTTGCGGGGATGGATTCAATTATCTCCGCTTTGTAATGCTCGCCTTGGTCACGGAAAAACTTCGCCGCCGCATCTCGTGATGAAACCGAACGGACAATTGCGAAATCTTTTGCCACCAATTCCTGCATCTTGGCTTCAATTGCAATCAAATCTTCCGGTGTAAACGGTCTTTCGTACGCAAAATCATAAAAGAAACCGTTTTCGATAACGGGGCCTATCGTGACCTGTGCTTCAGGGAAAAGCTGTTTGACAGCCTGGGCTAAAAGATGCGCGGTGGAGTGCCGTATGACATCAACGCCTTCTTCATCTTTTGCGGTAATAATTTGCAGTGATACATCGCGGTCGATTAAGGCACTGGCATCAACCACTTTATCGTCAAGTTTTCCCGCTAAAGTCGCTTTAGCCAATCCAGAACCAATAGAACGCGCCACATCCAGCACTGTTATTGCTTGATCGAATTCGCGCTTGGAACCATCTGGAAGAGTGACTACGGGCATTCTGGGATACTTAACTCTACTTCAATCTAACGCTAAAATAAAAAAGCACTGACTAAGCAGTGCCTTATAAAATCTGGTAGGCGCGATTGGACTCGAACCAACGACCCCCACCATGTCAAGGTGGTGCTCTAACCAACTGAGCTACGCGCCTGAAATTAACATATTTTCAGACTCGCCATTATAGCAATTGCTTTCAGATAAGCAAAGCAAATGCGGCATTATGCGGACTATTTCAGTATTTAACGCCTAATCACCAAGGTCAGCATGAGACATCAACCGTAATTTCTCCACTACTTTATCACCAAATTGTTGTGTACTTATCATGGTAACACCGCTGCCAGGTTTAGAGAGATCAGCCGTTGAAAAGCCGTCGGCAAAAACACCTTGCATCGCTGCCCAGATATTTTTGGCTTCCCGATCCATGTGGAAGCTATTTTCAAGCATCATGGCAACCGAACCGATCATGGAATACGGGTTGGCGATATTTTTCCCGGCAATGTCCGGCGCGGAACCATGCGAAGGCTCGTAATAAGCCTTATCATCACCCAAGCAAGCAGACGGCATTAAACCCAATGAACCCAAAATACCGCCGCCCTGATCGCTGAGAATATCGCCGAACATATTCTCCATGACCATGACATCAAATTGGGTCGGGTTTAGGCACAGTGCAGTCGCTGCCGCATCGACCAGATAATTGACGATTTTCACTTGCGGGTATTCAGCGGCGACTTCTTCCATCACCTCATTCCACAACACGCTAGACATCAGCACATTGCTTTTATGAATGTTATGCAACAGCTTACGGCGTTTCATCGCTAACTTAAAGGCCTGGTGCATGATGCGGCGGATTTGCAGCTCGTCATACTCCAGGGTTTCCTTCACATAACGCAAGCCCTGGTCGTTGATACCACGCTCTTTGTTACCAAAATACAATCCACCCACCAACTCGCGCACCATAATCAGGTCGATGCCTTCGCCAATAATTTCAGGTTTTAGCGGTGAAAAATGCGCCAAGGCTTTTGGCAAGGATACTGGGCGGAAATTCGCATAAGTGTTGTAACGACGGCGCATAGGCAACAACGCGCCGCGTTCGGGCTGCTTATCAACAGGAATTTTTTTCGATTCCTCATGGCTTAAGCCGATAGGGCCTTTAAGGATGGCATCGGCCTTATCGCAAATGTCGATAGTGCTTTGCGGAAACGCATCGCCAAACTCGAAATAAGCACAAGCACCAAATGCCGCTGGCATCAACTCGAATTTGACAAAATTACGTTCTTCAATAACTTTTAGAACCTTAATTGCTTCCTGGGTGATTTCCGGCCCAATGCCGTCACCTGCTAAAACTGCGATTTTGTAGTGTTTCATGTGTTCCTGTTAGTTCTGTGCCTGTTGCTTTTGTTCGAGTAACCTTAGCAAAACCGTTACGTAATATTTTGACAGCCATGCATTCTACTTTATTTTTGTACGCAAAGTGGTCGAATTGAGAGTGGCTCCTCAATGGATTCGGGACTAACTCTGTATCCGCTCAACCCGCTTGTTTTTCCATTTCCTTGGGTCTGTCCACCGACCATAATTTTTCCAGTTGGTAATGCTCACGCGCTTGGGCGGTCATGGCTTGTACGATGACATCGCCCACGTCCAATAAGACCCAATCATCGCCAGACCCGCCTTCTAACCCTAAGGGCTGAACGCCATTTTCTTCAACTTTCGTCGCCACATGTTCGCACAATGACATCAAATGGCGGTTGGAAGTACCCGTCACCAAAACCATGTAATCGGTAAAGCTGGTTTTGTCGCGGACATCCAAGGTGGTGATTTGAAGGCCTTTGCGTTCATCCAGTTCATCCTGGATAATTTTCAATAATTTTTCTGATTGCATTCGTGTTCCTGTTGGTTGATTCGACTTAATACACGTTATGTGATTGATATAGCTTATGTTGTTTGATGTATGCTATCACGGAATCAGGTAATAAGAATGCCGGATTGCGTTGATCTGCGAAGATATTTCTGATTACAGTAGCAGAAATATCGAGTTGGGTTATGGCTTGAAAATACAGCTTACCTGCCAGCTCTTGTTTTAATTCGGTTTGATGGATAGTTTGCCGTTCTATAAAAAAAGGCTCAAGCTGCCCTACCCTATGCCCTGGACGTGTTAGCACGACAACATGGGCAAATTGAAATAATCGTTGCCATTGATGCCAATTTGTTAGCTGATTGAAAGCATCGCTGCCGATAAATAGCAACAACGGCTGGTTTGGAAATTCCTGCCGCAATGATTCGAGTGTAATCACCATATAAGAAGCCCCTACCCTGCCGATTTCCCTGGTATCAACAATAAACCCTGGCTGCTTTTTGACCGCTAAATGCAGCATCTCCAGCCGCATACCAATCGGGGCTTGAGGGGCTTGCCGATGCGGCGGCTTTGCGCTAAGGATTAACCTGACCTCATCTAGTCCGAATATTTCTTTGACTTCCAACGCTGACCGAAGATGACCATAATGGACGGGATCGAATGTACCGCCGAAAATACCGATCATCTATCACAGATTGTTGAAAAACTACTGCGCACAGCCAATACTGCGTTAAAAATTCGCTCAAAATGCTCATTTACCCCCATGTAAACTCCGCTTTTTCGCAAATTTTTGCCTTGTCTTGACTGCGCTCATAACGTTTTTAAACGATCTGCTACTGCCTGATATGACCTTCACCCAGGACGATATACTTAAGCGAGGTCAGGCCTTTTAACCCAACCGGGCCACGGGCATGGAGCTTATCGGTGCTGATACCAATTTCTGCACCTAAGCCATATTCAAAACCGTCAGCAAAACGGGTGGAAGCATTCACCATGACCGAACTGGCATCAACTTCCCGCAAAAACCGCCGTGCCTTGGTGTAGTCCTCGGTCACAATCGCATCGGTATGAAGTGAGCCGTAATGGTTGATGTGCTCGATTGCCTCATCCAAGCCATTAACAATTTTGATTGACAGGATGGGCGCTAAATATTCAGTCTGCCAATCCTCTTCCGTCGCCCTGACACACGCTGGAATCAAGGAACAGGTCTTGAGGCAACCGCGCAATTCCACGCCTTTCGCAAGATATTGTTCAGCCAATAAAGGCAACACTTTTGCGGCAATACTTTCTGCAACCAGTAGCGTCTCCATCGCATTGCAAACGCCATAACGGTGGGTTTTGGCATTCACAGCAATGGTGATGGCCTTATCCATATCGGCATTGTCATCGATGTAAACGTGGCAGATACCATCCAGATGTTTAATGACGGGAATGGTCGCATCCTTGGAAATACGCTCGATCAGACTTTTGCCCCCTCTTGGCACGATCACATCGACGTATTGGTTCATCGTAATCAATTCGCCCACTGCGGCACGATCAGCCGTGGCGACAATCTGCACCGCTTCTGTTGGCAATCCAGCTTCCGCCAGACCTTTAGCAATACAAGCAGCAATCGCCTGATTGGAATGGATGGATTCAGAACCGCCTCTTAAAATACAGGCATTGCCGGATTTAAGGCACAAGGCGGCGGCATCCACCGTAACATTGGGACGGGATTCGTAAATAATGCCGATAACGCCCAAAGGTACTCGCATTTGTCCCACCTGAATACCGCTAGGCCGATAACTTAAATCTGATATTTCACCCACAGGATCGGGCAATGACGCGACTTGTTTCAAACCTTCGACCATCGCCTGTATGCTTTTCGGTGTGAGCGCCAGCCGGTCTAACATCGCAGCATCCAGGCCGTTCGCCTTGCCTGCTTCCAGGTCTTTCGCGTTTTCGGCGATCAGCTTATCCGCGCTTTGCTCGATCACCTCGGCAATTTTCAACAACGCCAAATTCTTTTTGCCGGACTCGGTGCGGCTAATTTCCCGGCCGGCTTTTCTGGCTTTGACGCCCAGGTCGTTCATGTATTCTTTGATGTTCACTGCGTGCTCACATACTCAATAACTGTCTCATTATATAGGCTAAATCCGTTTTATGACAGAAACTAGGGGTATCCTTGGAATAGGATGCACTGAACTAAGGAAACGCATCGTTCGCGTTCTTGATTGATGCGTTTCCATCGTAGGCACATCCATTTTGTCCATCTATTAGGTTAAGGAAGATTAACCACGTTAGGCGTAATCCGCCCAAGCTATTTTTTCCGACGCTTCCTTATCAACTTACCGCCAGTGGTCGGTTCTTTTGCGCTACTTTTTACCACCAAGTCAAAATCAATCTTTTTCTCATCCAAACTCACCCGTGCTACCTTAACCATAACACGGTCGCCAATGCGGAATTTGTTGCCGGTACGTTCACCTATTAACTGATGGCTGGTGGGATCGAAGTGGAAATAGTCCTGTCCCAAATTGCTGATATGTACCAAGCCTTCCACATATATTTCGGCGAGTTCGACAAAAAATCCGAACGAAGTAACTGCTGAAATAATACCGGGAAAGACCTCGCCGATTTTGTCCATCATGTATTCGCATTTGAGCCAACTGACCACATCACGGGTTGCATCGTCCGCCCTGCGTTCATTGGCGGAACATAACTCGCCCAGCGTTATCATGTCTGGGAAACCATAGACGAAAGTTTCGGGTTTATTGCCTTGCAGACAATGCCTG
This sequence comes from Methyloglobulus sp., assembly GCF_964779595.1. Classification (NCBI taxonomy): domain Bacteria; kingdom Pseudomonadati; phylum Pseudomonadota; class Gammaproteobacteria; order Methylococcales; family Methylococcaceae; genus Methyloglobulus; species Methyloglobulus sp. Next base: position 13,915 of record NZ_CBAROL010000025.1, on the reverse strand, counting down.
ATCGCACGATGCACCAGCAAATCAGGGTAGCGCCTGATGGGTGAGGTGAAATGGGCATAGGCATCCAGCGCTAGGCCAAAATGGCCTTTCAATTCTGGGCTGTAAACAGCTTGCGACATCGAACGCAACAAAACAGTCTGTATCAAATGGCAATCCGGCCTGTCTTTAACGGATTCGATCAAATACATGTAATCGAGCGGTGTTGGCTTATCACCACCGCCCAATGTTAATCCTAACTCACCCAAGAATGTTTTCAGGTTCATGAGTTTATCGACACTGGGGCCGTCATGCACCCGTAACAGCTTAGGCATTTTTTTAGCATTCAAGAATTTCGCCGCCGCCATATTGGCGGTAATCATGAATTCTTCGATCAATTTATGGGCATCGTTACGCACGGTAGGTACGATTTTTTCTATCTTGCGATCCGCACCGAAAATGATGCGAGTCTCCTGGGTATCGAAATCCATCGCGCCGCGTTGCTCACGGCTGACGCGCATGACTTTATACAAATCGTAAAGCTGCTTGAGATGAGGCAGTAAGGTTTTGTATTTGGCGACCAGTTCCTTATCGCCATCGACGAGTATTTTGGCGACTTCCGTGTAGGTAAGACGGGCATGGGAACGCATAACGGCTTCAAAAAAACGTGATTTGGTTACTTTGCCTTCCTGGTCGATAAACAGCTCGCAAACCATGCACAGACGATCCACGTCAGGATTCAGTGAACACAGGCCATTCGACAAAATTTCCGGCAGCATGGGGATGACTTGCTCAGGGAAATACACGGAGGTGCTGCGTTTTTGTGCTTCTTTATCCAAAGCAGTATTGATCCTGACGTAATGCGACACATCAGCAATTGCAACCAGCAGCTTCCAACCCTTGGGAGTTTTCTGGCAGAACACCGCATCATCAAAATCCCGTGCATCCTCGCCATCAATCGTGACCAGCGGTGTTTTCCGTAAATCGGTGCGATCTTGCTTTGCGGATTCAGGCACTTCCGCCGTCAGTGGCTTTATTTCCTCCAGTAATTCATCAGGCCATTGGTGCGGCAGTTCATGGGAACGAATCGCCATCTCAATTTCCATACCTGGGGCAAGATGGTCGCCCAATACTTCGATAATGCGGCCTATAGGTTGACGCTGCTTAGTCGGTTGTTCAACAATTTCAGCGACTACGATTTGTCCCTGCTTAGCTTTGCCCACACCGTCTTGATGGATTAAAACCGTTTGGGCGATATTTTTTTGCTCTGGGACGACATACGTAAAGCCGTCTTCTTTGTACAATCGTCCGACGATCTGGTGCGTGTTACGTTCTAGGATTTCAACAACCGCCCCTTCTCTCCTACCCTTCTTATCTATACCAACGATACGAACCATCGCCCGATCATTGTGCAATAACGGGTTCATCTCCCGTGGTGTCAAAAACAGGTCGTCCGAGCCGTCATCCGGCTTAACAAAGCCAAAACCATCCGCATGACCGATGACGCGACCCACAATTAAATCCTTGTTATTGACCACACAGTATTGTTGTACGCGGTTGAACAATAACTGCCCATCCCGCTCCATCGCCCGTAGCCTGCGGCGCAAGGCTTCAAGCTGATCCTCTTCAGTAATCGAGAAGGCTTCGGCGATTTCGGCGCGGCGCAGGAGTTTGCCAGTGTGTTCCAGTAATTGCAGGATATGTTCGCGGCTGGCTATGGGTTGTTCATATTTTTCAGCTTCGCGCTGAATGTAGGGATCTTTCTTTATGCTAAAAGCAGCGTCTTTTTTGGACTTTGAGGTCATTTTTTTACCAAATTTGGGGATTCGAGCCATTTTCTCCGTTTTGTACCGCAAAAAAGAGCTTAATGATAGAGTTACATCTTTTAGATGCTTATTCGTTGCATTATCGTCTGAGATTTTGCCAACAACCAGGCTATAGGTGCAATATACATCAGTATCAGCGTATAAGGTTAAATTAGATGAGATTTTGGATCAGCCCATTTAACAAACCCAGTGCATCTGCCTACCAACCCATCTCATTGACAAAGCCAAGCATGACGAGTATATTTCGCCCTCGCTTCGCTTTAAGCATCCTCCGCCGAGGTGGTGAAATTGGTAGACACGCTAGCTTCAGGTGCTAGTGGGCGCAAGCCCGTGAAGGTTCAAGTCCTTTTCTCGGTACCACCCTATAAATAAATAGCTTATTAATCAATAGATTAATAATGCTTATAAAATCAAAAAAAGAACACAGCTACGCATTTTTAGGCGTACATTGTGTCTCCTAAGAACCCCATCATACCTAAGCAGAAATAATTTTAGCAGTGCTATTTGCCAATACCGCTTTTGTAAAAAAGTAAGACATCATTACCCAAAAATTCAGCTACTATTTGGGCGATCACTTAAAACTCCGTGTGACGGGTATGTTATCAATGCTGTTAAGTTAAGTGCTAAATGATAGCAATAGGAGTGCAAAGCATGCTTTGCTCGTACCCATCACAGGCAAAGCATGCTTTGCACTCCATAATGTGGCGTATTGGGTATGTAATCCCAGCTCGTTGAAACGCTACGGACGAGGCATCATGCCCCGTCCAGCTTTGCTTTATCAATCATCAAAATAATAATTAGGAAAATACCTTGTTCAAACAAGTCTTTAAAAATATCGACGACATCCTGCACAAAGATGCGGGTTGTGGCAGCGAATTGGATTATGTCGAACAAACCTCTTGGGTATTGTTTTTAAAATATCTGGACGATTTAGAAAGGGATAAAGCCACCGCTGCTGAACTGACAGGCAAAACCTACACCAACATCATTGCGCCCGACTATCAATGGACTGTGTGGGCAGCACCCAAACTAGAAAACGGCACTATTGACCACAACGCACTCACAGGCGATGACCTCGCTGATTTTGTCAACATCCACTTATTTCCCTACCTCAAAAAGTTTAAAACGTCTGCTGATAGCGCGGATATCATTGAATACAAGATTGGCGAGATTTTCTCGGAATTAAAAAATCGCGTTCAAAGTGGTTACAACTTGCGCGAAGTCATCAACCGCATTGATGAATTGCGCTTTAGGACCCATGCAGAAAAGCACGAAATGAGCCATCTGTATGAAGACAAGATCAAAAACATGGGTAATGCAGGGCGCAACGGTGGCGAATATTACACACCACGTCCCTTGATTAAAACCATCGTAAAGGTCGTCGCACCCGAAATCGGCAACAAAATTTATGATGGCGCGGCAGGTTCAGCGGGTTTCTTGTGTGAAGCCTTTGAATACATAAAGCACAGCAAAAAATTGACCACGGCGGATGTCATCACCCTACAAAAAAACACCTTTTACGGTAAAGAGAAAAAATCATTGGCCTACATCATTGGCACGATGAACATGATTTTGCATGGTGTGGAAGCTCCCAATATTGTCCATACCAACACCCTGGCTGAAAACCTAGCGGATATACAGGAAAAAGACCGCTACGACATCGTGTTGGCTAATCCGCCCTTTGGTGGCAAAGAACGCGCCGAAGTGCAACAAAACTTCCCCATTAAAACCGGAGAAACCGCGTCCCTGTTCTTACAGCATTTCATAAAGATATTGAAAGCCAGTGGCAAAGGCGGTGTGGTCATTAAAAACACCTTTTTGAGCAATACCGACAATGCCTCTATCAGCTTACGAAAATTGCTGTTGGAAAAATGTAACCTGCATACCGTGCTGGATTTGCCAGGCGGTACTTTTACTGGTGCAGGCGTAAAGACGGTTGTATTGTTTTTTGAAAAAGGCAGTGCCACCCAGAATGTTTGGTTTTATCAGCTCAACTTAGCTAGAAATTTGGGTAAGACCAATGCGCTGAATGAACAGGATTTGGCAGAGTTTGTTGAGCTACAAAAATCCAAAACCGAAAGCGAAAACTCTTGGACGATTAATGTGAAAGACATCGACCAAGCCACTTTTGATTTAAGTGCCAAAAACCCCAACAAAAAAGAAGAAACCGCCCTACGCCAACCGCAAGAAATATTGGCAGCCATGCAAGCTTTGGACGAAGAAAGGGAAGCGATTTTAAGCTCGATTTTGGAACTGGTATGAAACAGGGTTGGGAGGTTAAAAAGTTGGGGGAGGCGGAAATTTTCAGAGTAGTTGTCGCCTCGACGGTTAAATCTTAAGCGGTTTTTTTGATCAGGATTATTTCCTCTGTGTTAGGTTTTTGGTTAGCTTCAGTCTTATCAGGATTCAGATGGACTGCTTGGATTCTTTGCCAATTTCGGGTGCCACCGCTCCATCGACGTGGATGTCGAGCACGAGCCGTCTCATAGACCGCTTTACGCTTAACCAATAGGTTTTCATCCAAGCCATCATGGCGTTGTGTTGGGGTGACAAACCGGATGGCGCTGTGGCGATGCTCGTTGTTGTACCATTCCACTAAGCCCGTTACCCAATCACGCGCATCCGTTACCTTTGCAAATGGTTTTAGCGGATATTTTGGCCGATATTTTAAGGTCTTAAAGAGCGATTCTGAATAAGGATTGTCGTTGCTGACCGAAGGCCGGCTCAACGAGGGCATCACGCCAAGTTGTTGCAAGGTAGCTAGCATGGTAGCGCCTTTCATTGGGCCACCGTTATCAGAGTGCAGTATTAGTTGGTTTGACTGTATGCCTTCACGATGGCACAGGTCGCGTAACAGTTCGCCTGCCAAGGCGCTGCTTTCCTCTGCATACACCTGCCAACCCACAATCTTGCGGCTAAAAATATCCATAAACAGGTAAAGATAGAAAAACTGCCCGCGGCTAGCCGATGGCAAATAGGTAATATCCCAGCTATGGAGTTGATTAGGCGCTGTGGCACAGATCGCACGGGGCTTAGTGCGGGATTGGGCAGGGCGTTCACTGCGACGGTGCGCCAGTTGGTTTTCTGCTTGGAGTATGCGATAGAAAGTCGATTCAGAAGCTAAATAACGACCTTGATCAGCTAGCCGAGGTACGATCTGACTCGGCGGCAGATGTCCAAACTCGTCTGAATTAGCGACAGCCAACACCTTAGCTCGCTCAATTTCTGTGAGCTTGTGCGGCGGCTGGTAGTCGCGTAAGGGGCGTCGGTCGCACTGGACAGTCTCACCCGTCTGCCAGCGTTGCAAGGTGCGTTCGCTTAAGCCCAGCACTTCACAGGCTTGCGCTTGGCGTGCACCCTGTGTTATCGATTCATTGAGCAAAACAATCACTTGCTTGCGCTCTTCGTAGGCAGTCATTCGACCTCTCCCCCCAAGAGCGCTCGGAACTTTTTTTGTAGGACCAACAGGGCGGCAGCCTCTGCTAAGGCTTTGTCTTTGCGTAACAATTCACGCTCCAGGGTATGAATTTCCGCTTTAAGGGTATGAACTTCACGTTTTTCAGATACGATCCCCTGACTACAGAAATCAGCTTTCCACTGTTCCAGTTGATGGACAAATATTCCTTGTTCACGGCACCAAGCATTTAGGTCCTCTCCGACCAAGCCATAAGATTTCTGTAACGCTGCCAGGCGTTCTTCAGGATGCCAATCCTGAGGACGTATCGATTTCGATTGTTGACCACGGGGGATATCCAATTTGGTTTTTTTCATCCATGTTTTTAAGGTTTGTAAACAGATGTTCAAGTCGTTCGCGACATCCTGAATCGATTGATCATTTCCACGGTTGTAAACCTTTACCAGCGCTTGCTCTTTAAAGTCTTCAGAATACCTTGTATACGTTTTCATCTCTAAGCTCAAATTTTATTTTCTTTAAAAATTTGAGACGACAACTATTCTGACGCAGGGGGAAAGAGTAAATACAATGAAACGAACTATATTTATTGTTGGATTTATATTTGTTCTTGTTGGTTGTGCAAGCACGTCAGATATTGACTTGAGTAAGTTAGAGACTAATTGCGCTCACGACTGTACGAAAACTTATTCCAATTGCGTCAGTAATTATACTGTGAACAGCCATGTTTTGTTGCAGAGGGCTTGTACAGATGCATTGAGGTTGTGCGCTCAAACATGCCCACCAAAATAACATAAGTCGAGTAGGGTGCATTCCATGCACCCTACCTGTTTGATGAACCTAAGGCCGTAAGTCGGATAAAACGTAGGGCGGATTAGACGCGCAAACCCACGGTCTATCCGTTTTGTTTGTCCTCTGGGCGCGGCGTAATCCGCCGAATGTGGTGGTTACTAAAATGGCGGATTACGTCGCGCGGAAAATCTGTACATATGTGAAGATGGTACGGTTTGCGCGCCTAATCGGCCGAACGCGTGACGGGGTATGTTACCCCGTCACTCACATTTTGCTGAAGGTGACATTTTTGAACCACACCGAAAACCTATGGACGGGGCAACATGCCCCGTCCGGCTGATGGCGCAACACCTCGTACGGTGGGTTAGTTGTAGGGCGTAACTTAGCCGGGTATGCATCGCGTACCTTTTTTTAAGGTTTGAGTCATTCGGAACGCTTTGGAAATGGTACGCGATGCGTGACCTACGTAGCTTCCGTTGCAAACTCAGGTCTGTTTTACACAAGCTGCAATTCACCGCCTCGTGCCGTTCATTGAGGAAGGGATTGTTGGGAGTTCAAGGCCGTAAGTCGGATAAAACGTAGGGCGGATTAGCCGCGCAAACACACGATCTATCCGTTTTAATTGTCCTTTGGGCGCGGCGTAATCCGCCGAATGTGGTGGTTACTAAAATGGCGGATTACGTCGCGCGGAAAATCTGTACATATGTGAAGATGGTACGGTTTGCGCGCCTAATCGGCTCTACAGGTCTGGCTTCGGGGATTACCGGGGAAGTTACTTATGTAGATTGTGGCTACAATATTGCGGGGTTGGCGGCGGTTTGAGGGAGTTAATCGGTGTAAAACCAAGATGCCTCCTAAGCCGGACTGGGTATGTTGTCCTGTCCGCACAGTTTCATGAATGTTCAAAAAAATCACAACACCGGCAAAACGGTAGGGATGAGGTTTCAAACCCCGTCCCGCTTGTTTTGTCGTGTCAATACTTGATCATAACGGGCTGTAGGGCGGATTACGGGGCACGGAAACTCCTTGCAAATCTATATGTTAAGTTGTTTGTGCGCCTAATTCGCCCTACGGTACTCACACCGCTAATGCCACCTCCACCAACTTAACCCAATACGCCACCCCCACTCCCAAAATATCATCATTAAAGTCATAATGCGGGTTATGTAACAAGCAACTATTTTCCGACGAGCCATTGCCGATCCAGATGTAACATCCAGGCTTTTCTTGCAGCATGAAGGCAAAATCTTCTGATCCCATGCTGGGTGTTGGGTTGGTATGGACGCTGTCCTCACCGACAACGACGGTTGCGGCTTGCAAGGCTAAGGCGGTTTCCGCATAAGTATTGAAAGTCACCGGATAGCCTGGGTTTTCTGGGTTCAACTTGAGTTCCGCGCCCATACCGAAAGCGGCGCAGACTGCATTAAGCTGTTGCCTTATTTTGTCGGCAATTAGGGTTTGCACCGCGCTGTCAAAGCAGCGGAACGTGCCGCGCAGAACAACGGAATCAGGGATGGCATTCCAGGTGTTGCCAGCGTGGATTTGGGTGATGGTGACGACAGCGGAATCGGCAGGGTTGACATTGCGGCTGACGATGGTTTGCAGGTTGTTAATCAACTGGGCGGCGGCAACGATGACATCATTGCCCAGGTGTGGCATGGCGGCATGGGTAGCCTTGCCGTTAAGGATAATCTCAAAACTGTCCAAAGCTGCCATTATAGCCCCGGTTTTTACGGCAAAATGTCCTGCCGGAATATCGGGAAAGTTGTGCATCCCGAACACGCAATCGGCGGGAAATTGCTTAAATAAACCGTCGTCGATCATTGCCTTAGCCCCGGCGCGGCCTTCCTCAGCGGGTTGGAAAATGAAATAAACCGTGCCGTTAAAATTGCGCTGCTCCGCCAATACTTTCGCCGCACCCAGCAACATCGCACTATGTCCGTCATGCCCACAGGCGTGCATCTTGCCGTCATGACGGGAGCGGTGGGCAAAGGTGTTTTGCTCCTGGATAAACAAGGCATCCATATCGGCGCGTAAGGCGATTTTCTTGCTACTATTTCCTGCTAAAAGGGTGGCAACTATGCCGGTTTGCGCCAATCCACGATGGACTTCCAGCCCGAATTCGGTCAGCTTATTGGCGATAAAATCAGAGGTTTGGTTTTCTTCAAACGCGGTTTCAGGATATTGATGCAGATGCCTGCGCCAATGCCGCATGTCGTCTTGCAGTTGTAAGGAAATCATCAGGTTAGCCATAGGTGTTCCAGCGTTGTTGATAGCTCAAGGTTTGCAATCCTTCATTGAAGCCGCTTGACCGAAAACGCTGAATGGTTGATTCGTCGTGTTTTTTTTCAGCTTATAGCTGTCGATTAGCGGTTTGGCTTCGCAAGCAAGGGAGCAGAAAATAAAAATTTTAGGAATGAATCAGGGATTCGGCAAGATAGAGGTGATGGGTTATTAATTTAGTGAAAAGTCTTTTTGTATGAGGCGTTTTCGGCAAAAAGTGACTGGCGGGGTAATATACCCCGCCACGGAAGGTATTAAATAATAATCTCGGTTTGTTTTACACCATCATTGGGAGATCCGTATCTTTTAATTGCCTTAGCACCTTTTATGAATGCTGTTTCAGAAAGAATAGGTATTACGATCTCAAAGAGTCTATCTGCATTTAAGCCATACATGTAAAGGCTACCGTCACTAAGATCAGTAGCCATTTCATTACCGTCATACTCTCCAATTTCAGACGTAGAAAATATTTCTTCTAACTTGTCTTCCAAATCATAAAGCGGTTCTAAATTGTTTAATTCGTATTGGAAATGGACAATTAGGGCATGTTCGGAAGTGTTATCTTATAGTATCCATAGATTTCAGCTACCTTCAAACATATAAATTTAAGGAATCCGCAACACCTGCCCAACATTAATCCGATCAGGATTGCTCAATTTATCGCGGTTAGCATCAAAAATCTTCGGCCAATCATTAGCATCGCCGTAATAATGCTTGGCGATTTTAGATAAGGTATCGCCAGATACCACAGTATAAGTCTGGGCATGTGCGGCGGGAGCGGCTGATGGTGCAGCTGCGGCAGGGCTGCCCATAGCTACGCCAGCATCTGCCATTGCAGGGGCTTCGTCATCATGTCCAAACTTTCCGGCGACGGCTTTCGCGGCCATCGTTGCACCAGCAACGCCAAGACCGGCCAAAATAATTTTAGAAAGCGTACCCATATGATGTTCTTCAGGTATTTCGCCATCGGGTGTCATTTCATTAACGACAGAAGGTAATACTTGTGAAAGCACTTCCGCGCCTTTATCTGCGGGAATACCCGCTTGTTCGGCAAGTTCGGCAACTTTATCTGCGCCCAAAGCTTCAATCAATTGTGCGGGGCTTACGGGCTTGTTATCGCCTTTGCCGATCCAGGAAGCGGCGACATCGCCTAATCCTGATTGGTTGAATTTATCCACTAAACCGGACAGACCACCTGAATTGCTGGCTACCATGCTCACAATGCCTTTAACCAAATTTCCGGTAAGCCCTTCCGCATTGCCGCCCAACGCGCTGGTGACGGCGGATGATAATAAACTATCTAAAAGTCCCATCGTATTTTCCTTATTCAGTTGTTGAAAAAATCGCAAGGCGGAAAAAACACCCGTCAAACGGATTGTATCAGCCGGATTTGCCCAGTACAAATATTAAAAAGGCAAGAAATTGCGAAAAACCACCTGCAATCATGGGCTTTATTGCCGTGAACAGACTGTAATTGCCGCGAGTATTGGGCGACTTACCGTGATGTATGCGATAATTTGCACCCTTAATTTTTGACTTTTTATAAAATACTAATGACCTGGAGCATTAAATGACTGCATTGGTGGGCATCATTATGGGTTCGACCTCGGACTGGGAGACCATGCAATATGCGGCGGAAACCTTGGAAAGATTGGGTATTCCGCATGAAGTTGAGATCGTTTCTGCCCATCGCACCCCGGATAAATTGTTCGCGTATGCCGAAGCTGCCGAAGCCAAAGGTTTGGAAGTCATCATCGCTGGAGCAGGCGGCGCGGCGCATCTTCCTGGCATGACAGCGGCAAAAACCATAGTCCCAGTTTTAGGTGTGCCAGTGCAGTCCAAGGCATTGAATGGTATGGATTCTTTGCTTTCTATCGTGCAGATGCCAGCAGGAATTCCGGTAGGAACATTAGCAATTGGCAAAGCAGGGGCAGTCAATGCCGCCTTACTAGCGACTGCGATAATCTGCAATAAACATGAACAATATCGCCCTGCCTTAGTTCGATACCGCAAGGAGCAAACCGATACCGTGCTTGAAAACGCAGACCCAAGGATTGCCGGATTATGAAGGTTGGTATATTGGGCGCAGGGCAACTAGCTCGCATGATCGCGCTTGCAGGTTACCCGTTGGGTTTGGAATTTATTTTTCTCGATCCCTCAGTTGATGCGTGTGCAAACACATTAGGAGAGCATCTGTATGGCGATTACAACGATCCTGTATTGCTCGCAGAATTGGCTGAACGTGCCGATGTGGTGACTTACGAATTTGAAAATGTACCAGCCCAAGTCGCACAGTATTTATCTGAGCATACTCGTGTCTATCCGCCTGCCAAGGCATTGGAAATAGCCCAGGATCGGTGGATAGAGAAAAATTTTTTCCTTGAACTTGGCATACCAACACCGAAGTTTGCCTTAGTTGATAGCTTAGAGGATTTGAAGCAAGCCATGTCAGCGCTGGGTTATCCGGCGATATTAAAGACGCGTACCCAAGGTTATGATGGCAAAGGCCAGTCCTTGCTCAAAGCAGAGGCAGACCTTAATTCTGCATGGGAATTGGTACAAGGCCTTCCGGCTATCGTTGAGGCTTTTGTGCCCTTTAGCCGTGAAGTCTCCATCATTGCCGCTCGTAGCGTGTCGGGTTCGGTTGCGTTTTATCCCTTGTCTGAAAACCTGCACAAAGGCGGTATCTTGCGGATTGCCGAAAGCCGCACCAATGATCCGATGCAAGCACAGGCTGAAGATTACATTTCACGTTTGTTCAACGCATTGGATTATGTCGGCGTACTGGCATTGGAACTGTTTCAGGTGGAAGGCCAATTGATCGCCAATGAATTCGCCCCGCGTGTACATAATTCCGGTCATTGGACGATAGAAGGCGCTGAAACCAGCCAGTTTGAAAACCACTTACGGGCGATTTTGGATTTGCCCTTGGGTTCGACGGCAGCGGTAGGCAAAGCCGCGATGGTTAACTTTATTGGCGGCTTACCTGAAACTGAGGATGTGTTGGCAATTGAGAACGCCCATCTGCATCTTTATGGCAAAAGTCTGCGCAAGGGGCGTAAGGTGGCGCATGTGACGGTGCGGACAGAAACGAATGAACAGTTTGAGGAATCAATAAGCAAGTTAAAAAGATTAGCGGATCAAGTTGATGATTCATAACGTATTGAATTATAAATTTAATATAGGATGTGCCGAGGAACGAGGCGCATCGTTCGCGTTATAATCTCCCGATGACCGAATACCGCCGTTTTTACCAGCCAAACGCCACTTGGTTTTTTACCGTCAACTTGGCGGAAAGAAAAAACAATCGATTATTGGTTGATAAAATTGAATTGCTTAGGGAATGTTTCCGCTACGTCAAACAACGAAAACCGTATCATATTGATGCAATCGTCATTTTGCCGGATCACCTGCATTGCATCTGGACATTGCCGCCCGATGACAACGATTATTCCGTGCGGTGGAATATGTTGAAAGGCCGATTCTCAAGGGCTATCGAAAAAGGCGAGAGGATTTCAGCAAGTCGGTTAAATCGCCGTGAACGTGGTATTTGGCAACGCCGGTTTTGGGCGCATTTGGTTACCGATCAGGATGATTATAATCGTCATATTGATTACATCCATTGGAATCCGGTCAAGCACGGAATCGTACAACATGTAATCGATTGGCCGCATTCAAGTTTCCACCAATTTGTGGAACAAGGGATTTATCCTGCGGCTTGGGGTCATTTTGGAAACTTTGAAATTGAAGGCGGGGAATAATACGAGCGATGCCAAATGAACCTTCATAATCTATTGATATTACAATACAATATAGGATGTGCCGAGGCACGAGGCGCATCTGTCGAGAAAATATTCACGCGAACGATGCGCCTCCCTTCGTTCGGCACATCCTATAAGCGCATCTTATGGCCTTGCAAATGCCCAAAGTTATCAAAATTCGTTAGAAAAGCTTGAACATCTGGCTAATCAAGCTGATGATTCTTAAATTAATTGTAGGTTGGGGTGAATTTATGAACCCCAACAACAATGGTTGGTGTTATGTTGGGGTTCGTTCCTCACCCCAACCTACCGTGCTATTTAAGCAAAGTGTTGTTACCTCTTTGCCTCGCCCATTCCACGCAACAGCTTTACCTGTCGGCATTGGCGGTCAAACTGCGTTATGGGTTCCACTGGTACGACAGCCTGATCGTAGCCGCCGCATTGGAAGCCGATTGCAATGTGCTGTACAGCGAAGATTTGCAGGATGGACAGGTTATTGATGGGTTGACCATTAAGAACCCTTTTTTGACCTAAAATAATGCTCTCATAAATATGGCAAAATGGATTACTGAAGTAAATTTTCAATTCTTTGAAAATGCAAAACAAATTATATTCAGCAATGGGTTGAATATAGTTTCTGGAACTAATGGAACAGGAAAAACCAAATTACTTCAATTTATCCAGCAAAATAATGGAAATGGCAATATTTGTTTAAGTGATGAAACAAATAGCACAACTTTAAGTGCTTTTAGTCCTCAAAGAAATGCCTCAAAGCTTGTTGGACAACAAGCAATGCAATTTTTCAGGCAAGACCTAAATGCGACAGAGAATGCCTTAAATATTTTCAGAGCGCAAATTCTCGATGATGGTTTCCAAACTTTGAAGTCAATATCTGAATATTTCGTTTATTTGGCAGAAGAAACAATAAGAGCGCAAGATATTAAGCCAAGTGAATCAATAACACATGTCAAATCAATTTTTGAAGGTGCGTTGAAAAGAGTTTTTGATTTCAATATCAAATTTGATTTAAATCGAGATGCAAAAAGCTACGATTTAGGGTTTGAAAAAAATGGAATTCTCTTAACACCTCAACAATTAAGCCACGGAGAGAACGCTATTATAGTTTTGATATGTGCTTTAATCTTTGGAAAAAATTCGGCTGACACTTTTTTGATAGATGAACCAGAAATTCACTTGAACTGGTCACTTGAAGAAAAATTGTTTGAGTTTTTTGATTGGTTTTGCTCCGAATTTGAAAGACAAATTATAGTAGTTACTCATTCAAGAGTTGCATTTCTAGAAAAATATGAAGGGAAAAGACAATTTTTTGAACGGAAAGGCAGTGAAATATTTGTTTCCACCAAACCTTCGGAAGAACTTACTAGGCTACTCGCTGGCGACACTGTGCAGTTATTACAAGGAATTACAACAAAGAAAATGCTTGTTTATGTCGAAGATACATCTCACAAAACAATTCTTGATGAGATATGTGAAAAGTTGTCTTTGGATGTCGAGATATTAAAAAGTGGAGACTGTGAAAAAGTTAAAAGCCTTTCGCAAGCACTTAAAGATAGAAATGTTGATAATGTCTATTTTCTGATTGATGGAGATAACAAACCGTTAAATGCGGGCGATAAAAGCAAGCTTCATACAAATACAATACAGTTGGAAAAATATTGTATAGAGAATTATTTTTTTAATTTAGATATTCTTAACTTGAGACCTTTGCACGACCTCAAGCCCCAAAATGGGTAAAATAAGCCTTTATTCAAGTTCGAGCAATAGCCTATGTCCTGGAAGAACCTAGCCCAAACCAGTTTAAGCGATGCCCTTGTCAAACACCACGAAGCCTTGGAGGAATTGGA
>NZ_CBAROL010000024.1:0-32088 GCF_964779595.1 Methyloglobulus sp. | reverse complement strand
CAATGGCAAGAATGGTAAGGCTATCGCCTGCGCCGCTATGCGTAAACTCATTCATCTTAGCTTTGCTATCTTGAAATCAGGCGAACCTTTTGATCCTCTTTTCGCAGTAAAATAAGCCTTGACACTTGGGTTTTAAGACGGTATCTACAGAACTACCTACTTGCTTTTAATGCTATCCAATTCTTCACATGCCGTCATACAAGTAGAAGCCGCCCTATCGCAAGTGTAAGAAGAACCTTGGCATGTGGTCATGTCTCTTGCACATTGAGCCTTGCATTTAGCCCCTTCAACCGTCGTAGGTTTAAAGTTGCCCCCTGCTGCACAGCCAGTAATAAGAATACATAGAGGCAAAAATAGAATTAAATATTTCACGATTCAATTTCCTTTTATGGGTATGAATAAACTCGAAGGTAGACATAATAGTTGAAAAGCATTGCACAGAATGTTTATATTCCATAAGGCGGAATACGCTTTTCGCCATTCCTCTTTAGGGACTTGTTTGGCAACTGAATAAAAAATGGAATCTCGACATCTTCCATTCGCGGACGATCTTTCACATTCTGCTGCACAAGATGAATTTTCTCATCGTTTGGGAATAGATATAAATCTACACCAACAATCCAACATTGTCCGGCGAACTCATTAACAAGATAAGCAATTCGATTTAGTTCGTCGAGAATTTTCTCAATAGCTTTGGGGTGATTCCCTGGAGAAACTTTCTCTAGCATCGCATAGTGCGCCACCATATCCGCAGCGTAGTAATAACTATTACCCACTGTATCAGATAAGTAGATTTTCCACCTTTCTTCCTGCTTAACTTTCTCGAAACCACATTTCATCATTTCGATGGAGTAGTGGAACGCAAAATCGTTTCTGACATCATTGAGACAATTTGAGTTACTAAAGTAACCTTTAATATCCTTCAAAATTATTTTTGCTTCGTCATCAAACTTCGATTCCCACAACTGTGAGACTCTTGACTTAAAATATGCCTTTTCCATGAATTTCCAAAATTCGTGCAGTTTTCCCGCTAATATCTTCGCTAGCATCAACGCTTGCGATATGTGAACTTCTTTGAGAATCTCAGGCTGTTTTGGGGCATTTGACGCCCAAAAGAACAGCTTTTGTAGCATATTGACTTCATTAGCAATATGGGCAATTCCAAAGAGAAAGACCCGTTCCGTCTCAGGCATGGCTAATAGCCGGTCTTGCGGTAATTCCAATAAATTGATTTCTATCATGCCACCCAACATTTTTAATCGTTCCCACGCTCTGCGTGGGAACAAGGACGAGGAACGCTCCGCGTTCCGTACACCGCAGAGCGGTAAATCTGCATTCCCACGCAGAGCGTAGGAACGATCTTAATTAGTTAGGTCTATCATACAACCCCATCTTTCTTCATCATACTACGAATGCCGCGAATGGCCTGACGGGTGCGGTGTTCATTTTCGATTAGCCCGAACCGGACGTGATCATCCCCATACTGACCAAACCCGATACCGGGAGCTACCGCCACTTTCGCTTCCAGCAACAGTTTTTTAGAAAACTCCAATGATCCCATCGCTTGATAGGCTTCAGGAATTTTTGCCCAGACAAACATGGTCGCTTTCGGTTTTTCAACCGGCCAGCCAGCCGCGTTTAAGCCTTCGCATAATACATCACGCCGTTTACTGTACATATCGGAAATTTCCCGCACACACTCTTGCGGCCCTTCCAGTGCAGCGATGGCAGCAATTTGAATTGGCGTGAACGTGCCGTAATCGAGATACGATTTAATCCGCGCCAATGCCGAAACCAGTTCCTTATTGCCGCACATGAAACCAACACGCCAACCGGGCATGTTGTAACTTTTGGACATGGAAAAAAATTCCACAGCAATATCTTTAGCACCTTCCACTTGCAGTATCGACGGCGCAATATAACCATCGAACACAATGTCGACATAAGCGATGTCATGGACGACCCAAATTTTATGCTCCTTGGCGAGCGCGATTATTTTCTCAAAGAAATCCAATTCCACGCACTGGCTAGTCGGGTTGCCGGGAAAATTCAGGATCAGCATTTTGGGTTTCGGCCAGCACTCGACGATGGCTTTTTCCAGTTCCTCGAAAAAATCCACACCCGGAATCAACGGCACATGCCGCACATCAGCACCGGCAATCACCACGCCATAAGGGTGGATAGGGTAAGCGGGATTCGGCACCAGCACGACATCGCCGGGCCCCAATGTAGCCAAAGCTAAATGCGCCAGCCCTTCTTTGGAGCCGATAGTGACTATCGCTTCCGTTTCAGGGTCTAAATCCACATCAAAGCGGGTTTTGTACCAGTTACAAATAGCCCGCCGTAACCTTGGGATACCTTTGGACATCGAATAACGGTGGGTATCTGGCCGCTTGGTCGCCTCCAACATCTTATTGACGATATGGTCTGGTGTGGGCTGGTCAGGATTGCCCATGCCGAAATCAATAATATCTTCACCTGCTGCTCGCGCTTTGGCTTTTAGCTCATTGACGATATTGAACACGTAAGGAGGTAAACGGCTGATGCGGTGAAATTGTTCCATGTTTACTCTTGAGAAATGCGGATTGTGTGAAGTTATTAAAACGAACTAAGGTACTGTTACCCTTACAAGATGTCAAATTGGTTTAAATGCTGTCTTGATAAAGTTTCGTAGTAGCACTGTTGTAATTCCTAAGTCATTCTTAATTGCCGTCTTTCAAACAGCGTTGCAATCAATAAATAAAGCAGCAACAACGCCCCCGCCAATAAACCAGGCTGCCAGAAAATCATCGGCTGTAATTGCAATTTAGCCTGATAAAGCCCCAAACCTAAGGCTATATACGCCAAAATCCTCAACACATCATAATCGACCGGATAATAAATCCGCCCCAATAGATAAGACACTATCGCCATACCCGCATAGCCGATCAAGTGCGCCCAGGCTGAACCCATATAGCCGTACACGGGAATCCACCAGATATTTAGGACGATAGTGAGCGCAGCGGCACAAAGGGAAACAAACGCGCCAATTAAGGTGTGGTCGGTCAATTTGTACCAGATTGATAGATTGACGTAGATGCCTAAACACAAATTGGCAAGCAGTAAAATCGGCACGACATCTAAGCCAACACGAAACTCTGGCCCGACAAAGTATTTAAAGAAATCAATGAATAAGGTGACTAGCAAAAAGATAAATACACAAAAAATCACAAAAAACCGCAGCACTTTTGCGTAGATGGCTCGCGCATCACTGTTTTGCGAATAAGAAAAGAAAAACGGTTCGGCAGCAAAGCGAAAAGCTTGGATAAACAAGGACATCAAGATAGACAGCTTGTAACATGCGCCATAAATGCCCAGCATTTTCATATTGGTCGCCAAATCGTAAGGCAGCAATTGCTTGAGCAATACGCGATCTAGCATCTCGTTGATAATGCCCGCAAAACCGATTATCACCATCGGCAGGGAATATTTGAGCATACGACCAAATAACTTTTTATCGAAACCCCAGCCCAAGCCCAGAAAAAGCGGAATCAACAAGAAAAACTTGCATACGCTGGCGATTAAATTAGCGATAAAAATATAACCCACTCCTAACGCCGGATCGTAAAACTGGGTGATTAAAGGATAGGTTTTATCAGCATAGAGTTTAGGGCAATACTTGATGAAAAACAGGCTTAAACCTACCGTTATCAGTATTTCAGCGATTTTAATCCCGGCGAATGAAAAAGCTTTATCTTCTGCACGTAAACGCGCAAACGGTATGGATGAGACAGCATCTAGGATGAGGATTAGGCTAAAGCAAAGCACGTATTCGGGATGATCCGAATAACTTAGCAGATTAGACAACCACGGATTTATCCACAGGATGAGGGCAAAAAAACCTAAGTTTATTAGTAGGATAAACCATAACGCTGTGGCGTAAGCCTTATCTTTTTCGGTGTTTTCTTTGTCGCGGAAACGAAAATAACCGGTATCAAACCCGAATAGCAGCACCACCGAAAAAAATCCTGCGTAAGCATAGAACTCCGCCACCACCCCGTATTCTGCCGCAGAGAAATAATAAGTATAAAGAGGTACGAGCAGGTAGTTGAGGAAACGCCCAAAAATGCTGCTAAGTCCGTAGATAGCCGTTTGGGAGGCGAGTTTTTTGATGATACCCATGTAAATGTTTAGGGGATATGTGGCAGTTCTAGGAATAGATAAGTAGGGTATGCACTGCATACCCTATCCCAAGCCGAATAATTATGTGGCATCCAAAAGGTACACGATGCGTACCCTACTCGGCTTAAATACCGGCAGTGTTCCATGATGGTTTTAATGATGAAAACAAACTGTCTTCGAGACCTGCCGCCAAGTTAACATGAAAGCCACCGTAATAAAGCAATCCGTTGTCAGGTAACGCATATATTGAAACAGGTTTATTTGCCGTTAATGTTTCAGTAATGAATTTATTGCCTTTAATGTTTGTTGATTGAGTTGGGTGTGGATTTTTGTAACCGTTCATTCGTTGTTTTAACGGTTGAACAGTTTTGCCAACATACATTACGGTATCCTCCGAAATAAATGCATACAACACATTTTGAGAAGATGCAATATCATCCAGTGTGAACAGTACCTTCCCCGAATCCAAAGTCCATCCACCAACTTGCCGGAATCCCATATTTTTTAAACGTTCAATTGGCGATAAAATTTTCATGGAGTCCTAACTATAAATAATTTTTCCCGCCTGCAAAGTATGCGTTACCCGCCCTTTAAACGTCTGCCCCCAAAACGGCGTATTCAACCCTTGGCTACGCCAGTTTCCAGAATTCACCTGCCATTCCTGTTCAGGATCAAAAACACACAAGTCGGCAGCAAAGCCGGGAGTTAATGCACCGCAATCTAATTTTAATATTTGGGCGGGTTTTAAGGTTAGCGCAGCGATGCCTTGTTCAAGGGTTATGGCACGTTCCGCCACTAGCTTAAGCATTAAAGGCAATAATGTTTCCAGCGACGAAATGCCCAGCTCGGTTTCCGGGAAAGCACCGAGTTTTGCATCCAGGTCATGTGGTTGATGGTCTGAGCAAATGCAGTCAACGGTGCCGCTTGCCAAGCCCTCACGCAGGGCTGCCTTATCGCGATTCGTGCGGAACGGCGGCAAGACGTGATACGCACTATCGAAAGGGATCATGTCGTCTTCGGTCAGATGTAATTGATGAATGGCGACATCGGCGCTGACTGCCAAGCCGTATTTTTTGGCTTGGTGGAGCTTGATGACTGAGCGTCTGCTACTGATCTGACCGAAGTGGACGCGGCAACCGGTCAATTCGGCTAATTCCAGACATTGTGCCAAAGCGATAGTTTCTGCGGCATCGGGAATGCTAGGTAATCCGTAACGAGTTGATAGCTTACCTTCATGGACGCAGCCGTTATTTGCGAGCCAAACATCGTTAGGTCGAAAGATGAGCAACAAGTCATGGCTGGCGGCATATTCCATTGCTCGCCTAAGTACCAGCAGGTTTTTCACCGGCTGATTAGCGTTACTGACCGCTACGCAACCGGCATCTTTTAAGGCAAGCATGGCACTTAGCTCGATGCCTTCCAGCTTTTGGGTAAGTGCGGCTATCGGCAAGATTTGCGTATAGCCGGATTTTTCCGCTTGGTCCCTAATAAGCTCGGCAACCGCACGGGCATCGATGACAGGGATAGTGTCCGGCTGCAAGCACATCGTGGTGATGCCGGATGCGGCGGCGGCGGCAGTTTCGCTGGCGAAAGTGGCTTTGCGGCTTTCTCCTGGTTCGCGTAACCGAGTGCTTAGGTCGATAAAGCCTGGGCAGACGATTTGGTTGTTGGCATCAATTATCCTGTCCGCTTTAAACCCGGCGGGTTCATTGGTTACCGACGCTATTTTGCCGTCGGCAATATAAACCGAGCCGATTCGGTCAAATTTGTTAGCAGGGTCGATAATCCTACCGTCTTTGATGAGTATGCGTTCCATCACAAACTGTCCTGCTTTTGCATCGCCATTGCCATAATTGCCATACGGATGGCGATGCCGTTGCTCACTTGTTTGAGGATGACTGACTGCGAGCCATCCGCGACATTTGAGTCGATTTCCACGCCCCTGTTGATTGGGCCTGGGTGCATGACTATCGCATCGGGTTTGGCAATTTTTAATCGTTCTTCGGTCAGCCCAAAACATTTGAAATACTCACTTTCGCTGGGCAGCAGCGCGGCACTCATGCGTTCTTTTTGCAAACGCAACATGATAATCACGTCAATATCTTTCAAGCCATCGGTGAGATTGTGCGAAACCGTCACACCCATCGTTTCAACTTGTGCAGGCAACAAGGTTTTAGGCGCAATGACGCGGACTTCTGCGACACCTAGCGTATTGAGTGCCTGAATATCCGACCTTGCAACACGGGAATGCAGGATGTCACCGACGACGGCAACCCGCAAGTTTGCGAAGTCGCCTTTCATCTGCCGGATGGTGAACATATCCAACATGGCCTGGGTAGGATGGGCGTGTTGCCCATCTCCGGCATTGATAACGCTGACGTTGGGTGCAGCATGTTGAGCGATAAAGTGCGCCGCACCGCTAATGCCGTGGCGCACAACAAACATATCGACATACATCGCTTCCAGATTACGGATGGTATCGAGCAGGCTTTCTCCTTTCGAGGTTGATGAAGTGGCAATGCTCATGCTTAACACGTCGGCTGACAAACGCCGGGCGGCGAGTTCAAACGTCGTGCGGGTACGGGTGCTATTCTCAAAAAACAGGTTGACGATGCTTTTACCACGTAGCAGCGGAATTTTTTTGATTCGCTGGTCTTCCGTGCCGACAAAAGATTCCGCCAAATCCAGGATTTCTATCAATAAAGCTTTATCTAGCCCTTCAATGGTTAGAAAGTGTTTGAGTTTACCTTTCGAATTTAATTGTAAGTTATTGGACATCATTGAGGCGCGTTGTCATTCAGCCAAGTCTGCAAAATAAGTTGTGCCGCCAGTTGATCCTGGACTGCCCATAGCTTTGTTGCGCTTAGGTTTACCTCGTCAAATAGCATCTGTTTGGCTTCAAAGGTGGATAGGGTTTCATCTTGCTGATGTACAGGCAGTTGGTATCTGCCTTCTAGTTGCCGACAAAATTTTAGCATACGCGGCGTGATAAGGTTGTCTGTGCCATCCATTTGTTTGGATATGCCAACGACCAAGCCGATAGGTCGCCATTCGTTGATGAGTTTGCTTATGCCCATCCAATCTGGATTTTGGTTGATGGAACGTAAGGTTTGCAGCGGACTGGCGATACCTGTCACTAAATGCCCGACCGCAACCCCTATTTTTTTACTGCCAAAGTCAAAGCCTAGATAGGTTTCATCGTGCGTTTTGCTCTGTAACGGGTCTTGCTTCACGGGGTATCCCACGATGTCAACAATGCCCTGCTGGCGTGGTCAACTGATTAATATCAATGCCGATTTGGCTGGCGGCGGCATTCCAGCGCTGATTTACGGGGGTTTCAAACAAAATCTGTTTGGCACAAGGTGTATTTAACCAGGAATTACTTAGCATTTCTTTTTCCAGTTGCCCTTCACTCCAGCCGGCATAACCTAATGCGATCAAATATTTTTTCGGACCTTCGCCTGCCGCAATCGCCTCTATCACGTCACGGGAGGTGGTCAAGGAAATATCCTCCGAAACCGGCAACGTCATATCCCAAGTCCCACAAGCATTGTGAACGACAAACCCCCTATCCTGCTGCACTGGACCGCCGGAAAATACCAGCGTTTCTGCCGTCTCTAACACAGTGGCAGTTATATCCATTTGTTTAAAGATTTCACCCAGTTTCATCTCAGCAGATCGGTTAATCACAATGCCTAATGCACCTTCTTTGGTGTGCTGGCATAGATAGGTAACGGTGTGATGGAAAATGGGCTCTATCAAGCTCGGCATGGCGATGATGAATTGATTATTGAGATAGTTTTCACTCATTTTAGCAATCCTATTTGCTGACGGTAGCGGTTATTATGGCGTAGTCATTCCTGATTCGTCAGAAAATTTCCATTTTCGAGTGATAACCAAGACATTGACTTCCTTAAGCAGGTCGCTAGGTAGTGCCGAAAAAGGCGCACTCATCCTGACAATTCGCTTTGCCGCTTCATCAAGCGCAGGGACACCTGAAGATCTGGATATCCGAATGCTGTAAATACTGCCATCCGCTTTTATACCGACATCCATGGTTAATGTCCCAGAAAAATTTTTCTGTTGGGCGATTACAGGATAATTCATGTTTCCTGTATGTTCGACTTTCCGCTCCCAGTCTTTCACATATTGTGCAGCAACATATTTATGAGCACTTACGGAATTAGCAAACTTGATTTTAGCCTGATCGGAGCTTTGTTGCTTGAGCCTGATTTCAGTACCGTATTGCGTAATCTGCTGTTGCAAGGTTTCCGCCGTTAACTGTGGGTGCTTTTCCGTGTCGTGTGTCGTCTCAGGATGCTTCTCAGAAACGACTTTTGCGACCGCTTTTTGTTGCGTGATGAGTTTTTGTTTAGCTTTGGGTTCTGCAAGTGCTTGTTCGCTTTTCTCAATCTGTCTTTTTTGACTATTACCCTGACTAGCTATTCTTTGTGCTGGCGGCTGTGGCTTTTGGGCTTTTTCACCCGCGCCTATCTGATTATCCTGAGCTAAGAATTTTGCTTGTTTGGGTGCTTTCTTAGCGGGTGTGCTGACTAAGGTAACATCTATTGAACGACTGTTCTGGATGGGCGGCTCAGGCTCACTAAAACGGATGCCTAGCACAATAATGATATGGATGATGGCCGCTATAAATAAGGCCACCAATAACCTATCATTATTAGTTATGGTACTTGTTGAATCGAAAGTCGCCAGATTTGCCATCATTTCAACGCAATTTCAATATGATCCATCAACAAACCGCTGATATTCAGACCGAACTGTTTGTCTAACTCCTGTACGCAGGTTGGGCTGGTGACGTTGATTTCAGTCAGAGTTGATCCAATGACATCTAAGCCCACGAATACCAAGCCTTTTTCCCGTAACGTAGGACCAACTTGATTGGCAATCCAGCGATCTTGATCGGTTAGTACCCTGCCCTGACCCGTTCCGCCAGCCGCCAGATTACCTCGGCTTTCGCCGCTGGCAGGGATACGGGCAAGACAATACGGCACGGGTTCGCCATTAATCATCAGGATGCGCTTGTCACCGTCTTTTATCTCAGGTAGATATTTTTGCGCCATTACCTGACGGCTGTTGTGCTGAGTCATCGTTTCCAAAATCACGCTTAGATTAGGATCGCCCTCACGCAAATGAAAAATGGATGCCCCGCCCATGCCGTCTAAGGGCTTGACAATGATTTCACCCAGCTCATGCAGAAAATGCTTAATCCTGCTGGCATCTCTGGTGACTAAAGTTTCAGTGCAACACTGCGGAAACCACGCCGTAAACAGCTTTTCATTCGCATCACGTAAGGATTGCGGCTTGTTGACCACGTAGACACCTGCATGTTCCGCCAGTTCCAACATGTAAGTCGCATAGAGATATTCCTGATCGAACGGCGGATCTTTTCGCATGAGGATGACATCAAGCATGTCAAGTGCAATATCTTGTTCGGCAACAAAGTTAAACCATTGCTTTTCATCACGTTGCACCGTCAACGTTCGGGTTTTGGCGTACGCCTTGCCGTTCCTTAGATAAAGACTACCAAGTTCCATATAATGCAATTCCCAGCCTCTAGTCTGGGCTTCAAGTAACATGGCGAAGCTGGTATCTTTTTTAATGTTGATGCGGTCGATGGGATCCATGACCATGCCCAATTTTATTGGCATTACTGTCTTTCCATAAGATTTTGAGTGATTGTTCCCTTCATTTTATAGATTGTTATTTACCTTGAAAAGAATTTTTGGTATAAAGATGGGCTAATTTTGAATCCAGACACCCAGCTAGAGGCTAATCATGTCCAGAGTATGTCAAGTAACAGGTAAACAACCTGTTGTAGGTAACAACGTATCACACGCTAACAATAGAACCAGAAGACGTTTTCTTCCCAACCTGCAACACCATCGGTTTTGGGTGGAAAGCGAAAACCGATGGATTCGCTTACGGGTATCCACTAAAGGTATGCGAATTATCGACAAAAAAGGTATAGACGTTGTTCTGGCGGATATGCGTAAAAACGGCATCATAGCTTAAGAGGACTAAAACATGCGCGATAAAATCAAACTTATTTCCAGCGAAGGCACAGGCCACTTTTACACCACTACCAAAAACAAGAAAACCAAGCCTGAAAAAATGGAGATCAAAAAATTTGATCCTGTTGTGCGTAAGCACGTTATGTACAAAGAAGGTAAAATCAAGTAACTCTTTGCTTCTGCATACCTGATTTTCAGGCTTTTAGCATCATGTAGGCTGGGTTGAGGTACGAAACCCAGCCGTAAGACAGGGTTTGCAAACCCTCCAATCTTCGGATGTGTAATTTCCTGCCCGACGTAATCCGCCACATCTACGGACATCGCATTCGGCAGATTGCGTCGCACCCATAGCACCATCAAAGCGGATAGCCCGGATGTTTGCGCGCCTAATCTACGGCATTAGGGTTTACCCGATGCAAACACCTTAGTAAAAGCCTGGATAACCTCCCGTACAATCTTACGTTGCGGCAGCGGCAAGCTCAAATACGCTTCAATCGTTTCCCGTTCCCGATAATCCAAAGCCTCGTCCCATTGTTTCCGTTTAGTGCGGATAGATTCTGTCGCTTGTTCGCCAAAGCGGAGGGTATGCGGTTCTATTTTTAACCACTCCGCCAACACCTGTAACTTTTCCTGCGAAGGAATCGCCTCGCCGCGCAACCAGCGGCGCACTGCTTGTACTGTCACTGACCGTCCCCAATAACGGGTATTGAATTCGCGTTCCAATATTGTAGGCCGGAGCGAGTATCCGGCATCCTCAATGGCTTTGCGTAAGCGTTGGCTAAACTCTGTTTTCTCATCCATGAACAGAAAGTTAAGTTTTGTTGCGACTTTATAACAACTAATTGTTCAATTTAATATAAACTTACTGTTCATTTATTGATGAACATTTAGTTATGGCAAAAAGCCTGCTCGAACAACTTCCCGAAATTGTTGCCAAGGGGCGGCAGACGGCTGAAAAAATACTGGAAAACCTGGAAGGCCGCCATCGTATCGGCCTGCAAACCCGTGAATGGGTATTGCCATCAAAAGACAGCGTGGCGACAGACTGGATTACCGCCAACGACAGGCGCGTACACCTAAATCCCCCTCTCCCAGTGGGAGAGGGTCGAGGTGAGGGCGAACAATGGCACAACCGCCTGATTTACGGCGATAACCTGCTGGCGATGGCGGCCTTGTTGGCGGGTGACGACAACACGCCCAGCTTGCGCGGCAAGATCGACCTGATCTACATAGACCCACCGTTTGATTCCAAAGCCGATTACCGCACTAAAATTACTTTACCCGGTGTGGAATTGGAACAAAAACCCACCGTCATCGAGCAATTCGCCTATTCCGATACCTGGGCGGACGGCACGGCCTCCTATCTGGCGATGATTACCCCGCGTTTGATCCTGATGCGGGAACTGCTCAGTGATACGGGTTCCATCTATGTGCATCTGGATTGGCATGTGGGTCATTATGTGAAGTTGGTTTTGGATGAGGTGTTTGGACGTGAAAACTTTGTTAATGAAATTATTTGGCAAAGCGCAATTGGTGATACATCGGCTAAAAACAAAAAATTTATCAAATCTCACGACACTCTGTTTTTTTATCGAAAGAATGATGCCAATCCTATTTGGAATGATGTTTTTCAAGAATATAGCGATGCAAGTGAAAAGCTATATTCAAAACGAGATGAAATTGGTTATTACCAGATGGTATCTGTAGATAATCCAGGTGGTGGAGGTTATATCTATGATCTTGGATTTGGTGAAACTATGCCAAAAAATGGTTATAGGATGCCAAAAGAAACTGCACAGGAATGGATAAAGCTGGGGATTCTTCAAGCAGAAGCAAACAAAGTGCCTCGCAGAAAGTTATATAAAAGCTCCGATGGCGTACGCTGCCGTGATGTTTGGGTAGATGTACGCTCATTACAAGGCAGTGAAAGTATCGGTTATGCAACGCAAAAACCGAGTTTGCTGCTCGAAAGAATTGTTGCGGCTTCTACAAATACAAATTCGACAATCGCCGACTTCTTCGGCGGCTCAGGCACAACCGCCGCCGTTGCCGAAAAACTAGGCCGACGCTGGATCACTACTGACCTTGGCAAACCCGCCTGCATGATTATGCGGAAACGCCTGATCGACCAGAACGCCCAACCGTTCTTGTACCAAGCCATCGGCGATTATCAGGTGGAAGCGGCAAAAGCCAGTTTGGGGCGGCAGTTTAAGATCGGTGATTTGGCGCACATCATCCTGCAATTGTACGGTGCATTGCCCTTGCCGTTGGAGGAAAATCCAATGCGAAATCTGGGTTATCTCCCCTCGCCCTCAGGGAGAGGGGTCGGGGGTGAGGGTGATATTTCCGCCGCCATGCCCTCACCCCAGCCCTCTCCCGCGGGGAGAGGGAGTAAAACGTTGGTGTTCGCCGACTCGCCCAACAAACTCACTGGCACGGCAACGCTGAAAAAAGCCATCGCCCAGCGCGATACCTTGATGGGCGGTTGGGATAAGGTGGTGGTGCTGGGCTGGAATTTTGAGCCGTCCATCGGCGAAACCATCACCGCCCTGAACGACGACAAGCTGGAAGTGTTGGTGATTCCGCCGGATTTGTTGGATCGCTTGAAGAAGAAAGGCGGGTTGGAGAAGTTGAAAGGCACGGTGCGTTTTGCCAGTTTGCAGTATTTGACGATTAAGCCTGTCCGTCGTGTAGGGTGCGCTCCGCGCACCATCGCCACTCAAGGTGCGTACAACGCACCCTACGATAGCTACGAAAGTGAAGAAACCCTCACCATCGAACTCGACAACTACGTCCTGCTGTCCCCGGAAGCCATCAATCTCGACGAAGCCAACCGCGCTAAACTGCAAGGCATTATCAATAGTGAACCCTTGGCGTTGATCGAATACTGGGCAGTAGACCCCGGATTACGACGGCCAGTTATTCCGCTCGGTGTGGCAAGATTATCGCGGCAATACCGAAAATGACGGCGACCCGCTACGGGTAGTTACACAAGCCCAACTTACCGTACCCGCTAAGGCAGGAAACCGTAAGGTCTGTGTGCGGGTAGTGGACGTGTTTGGGTTTGAGGCGGAAGTGGTGGCAACCGTAGCGGAAAATGATAAAGCCTGATCTTGGCAATTGCCATTGTGGAAAATCAGGCCGCAATCAACGGACGAACGGCTTCGAGACTGTCTTTCAACTCGGTTTGAGCGATTTTAAGGTCATAACTGGTCTGCAAATTCAGCCAGTACTGGGGTGTTTGCCCCAACGCACGGGCAAGACGCAACGCCAGTTCCGCCGTGACCGGACGATCCCCTTTCAGTATATGCGACACCCGCATCGGCGAAACACCCAACGCATCGGCAAATGCCGCCTGGGTCAAGCCGAGTTCGTCAAAGGTTTCACGCAAAAATTCGCCCGGATGAATGGGCGGCAAGCCATTGTTAGTCATAATTTTTCCTCAGTGGTAATCAACTATTTCAACATCAAACGCATCGCCATCGGTAAAGCGAAAACACAATCGCCATTGCTCGTTGATGCGAATGCTCCAGCAGCCGTGCCGATTGCCGCCCAGACTTTCCAAGCGGTTAGACGGCGGCAAGCGCAAATCATCTATGCGGTTAGCTGCGTCCAGTTGTGTAAGCCGCATTGCCGCACGGAGCCTTATATCGGATGGCAAACGCCGGGATTTGCCTGTGGCAAAAAAGCGTTCGGTTTCCGTATCGGCGAAGTTGCGTATCATAGGAATCAATATAAACATTTTGTTTATGGCTGTCAATTAGCCAGTAAGGAATCCGCATGTCTCAATTGGAATTAGCCAAAGGTCTTACTATCAAAACCCAACAACTGTGCATCGGTCTGGAAAGCGGCGTTGCCGATCTGTTTGATCTGGTGACACCAACGACATCGGAATTGTTGCACTGGTGGTTTGGTGAGGAGGCGTGTGCCATACGTCGCCTGAATTTTCATTCAGGGCAAAAGCAAGCCATCCTGAATACCATTGTCGCCCATGAAATTTATAAGGCCAACAATTTAAAAAGCCTTTATCAACACGCCGCGCCAGATGCTTTATTAACAGGCACACGGCTGACAGAAGTTTCCCAAAGTAAGCATAATCACCCGAAATATTGCCTAAAAATGGCAACCGGCACGGGCAAAACCTGGGTGCTGCAAGCATTGATGATCTGGCAGTTGCTTAACAAGAACGCGGCGTTGGCGCATGGCTTGGATGATGCGCGTTTTACCCGGCATTTTCTGGTCATCGCGCCTGGGTTGATTGTTTATGACCGTCTGCTGGATGCATTCTGTGGTAAGCAGGTGGAGGGTATGCGGGATTTCGCCAGCTCCGATATTGCCCAATATGCCGAGTTGTTCATCCCAGAAAACCAGCGTGACACGGTGTTTGCGTTTGTACGCGGCAATGTTTGCAATAAAAGCGAAATCGGCCTGAAAACCACGGGCAACGGCATGATTGCGATTGCTAATTGGCATCTGTTGCAAGAAGCGGGTGAGGAAGAGCCCGACGAGGCCGAACTGGAAACGCCGGGGGCGACAGTTGACCCGCAAGCCATCATCAATGCCCTGTTGCCATTAATGCCGGGTAAGGCAACAGGCAATAGCCTGGATGTGCTGGATCGGCGTTTTGCGCGTGGCAATGTGCTGGATTATTTGGCGGATTTACCGGAGTTAATGGTGTTTAACGATGAGGCGCACCATATCCATGACTTCAAGCGCGAAGGTGAAACGACCGAGGTGGAATGGCAAAAAAGCCTGACGCGTATTGCGACAAGCAAAGGCCGACGCTTTGTGCAGGTGGATTTTTCAGCTACACCTTATAACGATGTGGGTTCTGGCAAGAATAAGCATAAGGTGTACTTCCCGCACATCATCGTCGATTTTGACCTGAAAACCGCAATGAAAGCCGGATTGGTGAAGTCGCTGGTGCTGGACAGACGCAAGGAAATCGGTGCATTGCCTTTGGAATTTAAGGCGGAACGCGATGAGGATGGCAATCCGGTTTTGAGTGCTGGGCAACGGGTGATGTTACGCGCTGGCCTACAAAAGCTGAGGAAGTTGGAGGTTGATTTTGCCCGTATCGACCCTAGCCGTCATCCAAAAATGCTGGTGGTGTGTGAGGACACTACCGTATCGCCGTTGGTGGTGGATTTTTTCCGCGATGAAGGTTTAGCAGAAGACGAGGTTATGGCTATTGATTCCGGCAGAAAGGCGGAACTGGGCGAAAAAGACTGGGCTGTGGTGCGCGAACGCTTGTTTGATGTTGACCGACACGCTGCGCCGCGAGTCATCGTCAGCGTGTTGATGTTGCGGGAGGGCTTTGATGTCAACAATATTTGCGTGATTGTGCCGCTGCGTTCCTCGCAAGCTCAAATTTTGCTGGAGCAAACCATAGGGCGCGGGTTACGGTTGATGTGGCGGGATGCCGATTATGCCGACAGCAAACGCGAAAATCGGGAACGTATCGCCAAGGGACAAGAGCCCAACAGCCTGATTGATATTCTGTCGATTGTGGAGCATCCGGCGTTTCAATCGTTTTACGATGAATTGATGCGGGAAGGTTTGGTAGGTGTTACCAGTGAGGACAGCGACGATACCAGCAGTGTCGGTGATTTGATTTCTGTCGGCTTACGTGAAAGCTACGAAGAGTTTGATTTTGCCATTCCGTTTATCCTGCGCGAGGCCGAGGAAGGCTTGGAGCATCACGCTCTGGATATTGCATCGTTGCAGCCATTTTCGGCGATGAACCTTGCTGAACTCAAGACATTATTAGGCAAAGGTGATGTGTTTATATCTCAGGATTTGCAAAGCAGCACCTTGTTTGGCGATTACCGCGTTGATGGCGCGGTGATGAATGTGGCGGGGTACAACGATTTTCTGTCGCGCTTGACACGGCGTATCGCCCAAGCACTCAGCCAACCGTTGCCAAAAGGCAACAAGGTTGCCACACATCTCGCCAATCCTTATCTGCAAGTCAATACCGCTGAACTGGCCGGATGGCTGGAAAGTTATATCCGCCAGCGGCTGTTCAACATGCCCTTTGACCCGTTACTTGATGAAAACTGGCGTTTGCTGTTATTACAACCAATTGTCGATCACATCGTCAAAGTGGTGGCTTTGGCGTTGATTGAAGCGGAACACAAGCCGCAGGTCGGTGCAAGCGAGATGCGTTACCGTTTGTTGTCGGAAGTGGGCAAGTTACCGATGCGGGAAAGCAATTCGCTTCCGGTCAATAAGTGTATTTATCCACGCTTGCCTTATCCTGCCCGGAATGGTGGCTTGGAAAAAGCCTTTATCGAATGGGCGGACAAAGACAGCAGTGTGCAGGCGTTCTGCAAAATCAGCGAAACGCGCCATGATTTTGTTAGGCTGCGGTATGTGAAGGAGGATGGGTTACCCGCTTTTTACTCGCCGGATTTCCTGTTGCGTACCGATAAGGCAGTTTATCTGGTGGAAACCAAGGCGCAAGGCCAAGTTTCATCACCCAATGTGCAACGGAAACTGAAAGCGGCGGCGGCTTGGTGCGATAAGATCAATCTTCTGCCGGAGCAAGAGCGGTCATATATGGCTTGGCATTATGTCTTGCTGGGCGAAAGCGTGTTTTTTGAATGGCGGGATAAAGGTGAACATTTGGCAGCCTTATGCGAGTTTGCCAGGGTGCGTGCTTCGGTTTCTCTGGCTTCGCAACAAAAACTCTCATTTAGCTAGTTTGATAACGGTTTTGGTGCTGATTCGGAAAGCCTACACGCAGTATAGCTTGCAACCTCGTGCTGAAAGCTTCGGTGCTACCGCTTTCTTTAAACCACAAGAAAATCCTGCGAATGGGGCAACATGCCCAGTCCCGCTTCCAGCCTGGCAGGTGTTGGCAATGATCGGTGCATTATTTGCTCTTTGTTAACCTGTTCAAAATCTCTTTCAGCCGTTCCAATTGCTGAGTCAAAACTTGGCACTGATTTTCTGCTTGTTCTTTTTCAGCCTGTAGTTTTGCGGCATTTTCCGCAAGAGCGCTATTACAATGCGTTAACCTTTCATTTTCAGCTTTTAACGCTTCTATCTGTGCTTCAAAGCCAAAAATAGATATAGCTGAATCAGCTTCATGTTGACCTATTTGAGAAATGGTATGTGGAGGA
Organism: Methyloglobulus sp.; assembly: GCF_964779595.1. Lineage (NCBI taxonomy): Bacteria > Pseudomonadati > Pseudomonadota > Gammaproteobacteria > Methylococcales > Methylococcaceae > Methyloglobulus > Methyloglobulus sp. The sequence goes on along the minus strand of NZ_CBAROL010000024.1, from coordinate 14,768 downwards.
TCTGCCGGATGGGTGGATTCCATCAATTGATCAGCCTCTTCAATCCCCATTCCAGCTTCCAATACAAACGCATTAAAGCCATCTTTTACTAACAAAAACGCTCCAGCCTCGCTCGCTTTGCCATTTGAACAAACCACAACAATCTGCTTTTCCTTAGGCAATTCTTCGATACGCATCCGTAATGACAATAATGGAATATTAATACTATCATCAAGATGCAAGCTGTCATACTCGCGTTGCGACCTGACATCCAGCACAATCGCGCCATTGCTTATCGCATTCGATAAATCATCATGCGAGATAAATTGCAGTATAGGTTCTTTGATTTGCATTGAAAAATGCTTCTTTTCCAATTGAATCAGGCTAACATCAGAAAGTGCCGTGATTGTTTCCTGGGATGGATAATTGGTAGTCAAATACTCTTCGCCAAAACTTTCACCTGCACTCAATCTAATCTTGCCACCATCCGCCAGCGAAGGTCGAGAAAGCAAACACTGACCTTTTGTTACAACGTAGAAATTATCTACCACACTGCCGCCATCAACAATGACATCACCCTTTGCAAAATGGGTGGTTTTCAAGCTCATCAGGATTTTCTGTAAACTGGAGGGTGGCAGTGTTTGAAACAGTGGCAAGCGCAATAAGGTTGTCATCCAGTCGTCAGATGCTTCATCTGACTCTTCGGTGATCGTATAGCTTTGATCTTCCTGATAAACCGCAGGCGGCGGATTATTAACCACCTCTGCATTCAAGCGCACAATTCGTGCTGTTCCATTAACCACAGCATCAATTTTTCTCGGAAGTTGATGCGCCAGCGCAAACTTTGCAGATTCACTTTCTGAAGTAATCACGTCAACAATAAGCCCCTCCGCCTGTAGCGTCACACTGCCATCTAGCAAGTAAACTAAATCGGAATGGGTATCGCCCCGCTTGAATATAGCTGCATCTTGAACTTGCTCCACAGTTATATTCGTGCATAATTCCTTGAATGCTGCACTTGGAAAAGTGGCTAAAGGTATGAGTTTACGAAGTATGCGATGTTCTTCTGGATTTGTATTAACGGCCATTGCAATCACTATATTGAGCAAAATTATGACGCTTCATCCACTAAAAAAATGCTGACAAAGTACGCGCCTTGTATTAAACGTTTTTGTACCTATATTGTCTATCACAAGCGTTTAATAACCCTGGAAAAACTATGATACACAGCAAATTTGTCAAGCCACTGATTTTTCTTATCTTTTTATCTTCTATCCTGGCTTTTAGCCCCGTGTGCCTTGCAATTGGGCTACCTGCGTTTACCGAAAACCAAGCATTACCTACTTTAGCACCCATGTTAGAACGTAGTATGCCAGCGGTCGTCAATATTTCGACTTCCACAAAAGTTGAAGGCAGGGAAAATCCATTGTTGCAAGACCCTTACTTTCGGCAATTTTTTAATGTCCCTAAGCAATCACGTCAAAAAAATAGCTTAGGTTCTGGCGTTATTATAGACAGTGATAAAGGTTATGTGTTGACCAATAACCATGTTATCGACAAGGCCGATAAGATTATGGTGACGTTAACTGACGGTCGCCAGCTTAATGCTGATTTAGTCGGTACCGATCCTGAGGCGGATGTAGCCATTATTCGCATACCTGCCAATAATTTGACCGAACTGCCGATTGCTGATTCCAGTCAACTAAGAGTCGGCGACTTTGTGGTTGCCATCGGCAACCCATTTGGTTTGGGACAAACGGTAACATCAGGCATTGTCAGCGCATTAGGCCGTTCAGGGCTGGGCATTGAAGGCTATGAGGACTTTATCCAAACTGACGCATCCATCAACCCAGGTAATTCAGGCGGTGCGCTAGTCAATCTCAAAGGTGAATTCGTGGGGATGAACACCGCGATTTTGGCACCGAGCGGCGGCAATGTCGGTATTGGCTTTGCTATTCCCGCCAATATGGTGATAACCATCAAAGAATCGTTAATCAAGCACGGCGAAGTCCGCAGGGGCTTATTGGGTGTCACTACCCAGGATTTAACCCCTGAGCTGGTCAAAGCCTTCAATCTGGTCAACATACAAGGTGCTGCAATTAGCCGCATTGAAAATAATTCACCTGCCGAGAAAGCGGGGCTGGCTTTAGGCGACATTATCGTTTCCGCAAACGGCAAGCCCATCAAAAACAGCCATGAGATACGTAATATTATCGGTTTGCTGCAAATTGGAGATAAGGTAGATATTGAGTATTACCGTGGCGATGAAAAAAAGGAAACCACTGCTGTCATAGGCAAACAGGAGCGTCCACAGCAAGCGGGAGAGAAACTACATAGCAGATTGCAAGGTACCGTACTCGGCAATACCCAACGGGACCAGGTTGAAGGTATTGTCATCGAAAAAATCAACACGGCTTCGTATGCCTGGAAGATTGGCTTACGTCCAGGTGATGTTATTGTGTCGGCAAACCAGTATCGGGTGCATAATCTGGCTGAATTGAAAGAGGTTGTTGACCCCAAATCAGGCTTGCTCTTGAATGTGCAACGTGGGCAAGAATCGTTTTTGGTCATGTTGAATTAAGCTCAGGAAAAGGATTGCTCGGTAAAACAGGTAATAAATTGCTTGTCTTACTGGGCTTCTTGGTTATTTAATAGCCAGGATTCCTTTTCATCTACCAAAATCGTGAACACAGAAAAACAATTCATCCCCTTAGCTATTGCCGTATTGGTTATTTCGGACACCCGCACTGAAGCTGATGATGTTTCCGGCAAAATTCTGGTTGAATGCCTTGCAGATGCCGGACATCAACTGTTTGAAAAAGCCATCGTCCCAGACAATATCTACCAAATAAGGGCTGTTGTTTCCAATTGGATTGCAACAGAAACCGTCAATGTCATCATCAGCACAGGCGGAACGGGCGTAACGGGACGTGATGGCACACCAGAGGCCATCACGCCCTTGCTCGATAAAGTACTGGATGGGTTTGGCGAAACCTTCAGGATGCTGTCGTACCAGGACATCAAAACTTCGACCATCCAATCACGCGCCATTGCTGGAGTAGCTAATGCCACCTATATTTTCTGCTTGCCCGGCTCGTCTGGCGCATGTCGTACCGCATGGAATGAACTTATCAAAGCGCAACTAGATTTTCGTACCCGCCCCTGTAATCTGGTGCAGCTTATGCCTAGACTGATGGAGAAATGACATGAAATCGGTGTTTTTAGTGCTAGGTTCTTTATGTGCTTTCGCAGGTGTTGGCTTGGGCGCATTCGGCGCACATGCCTTGAAAGCCAGCTTGAGTCCTGAATCTTTAGCCGTCTATCAAACCGGAGTCACTTACCAAATGTGGCATTCTTTGGGGTTGATTGCTATTGCTTTAGTGCAGCAACACATGCCCGATTCAAAACGTGTTGCACTCGCGGGTTGGTTGATGTTTCTTGGCATCCTGTTATTTTCGGGTAGCCTGTACTTGTTAGTCCTGCTCGACATGCCAAAACTTGGCATGATAACGCCTATCGGAGGGGTCTGTTTCCTGATAGCTTGGTTGCTGCTTTGCCTGTCCGCCACTCATAATAAATCTAAAAAAAGGTACGAATAATGCGCGATGCCAATCCTCAAACGATTTACCTGAAAGATTACCAAGTACCTGATTACCTTATCCATACCGTAAACCTTAACTTTACGCTTGACGAGCAACAAACCCGGGTCATTTCCAGGCTTACCTTAATCCGTAATCCCAACAGCTCATCATCGGAAACCGCGTTGATTCTGGCGGGTGAAAACCTCAAACTGATTCGCATCGTCCTCAACGACGAGCAAGAACTAACTGAAACGAACTACCACATCACGCCGGAATCATTGATTATCCATGATGTTCCACAGCAAAGAGCCTTCACACTGACCATTGAAAACGAGATCAACCCGAAAGCCAACACCGCTTTGGAAGGCTTGTATTTGTCCAATGGCATGTTATGCACCCAATGCGAAGCAGAAGGTTTCAGGAAAATCACTTATTTCCTGGATCGTCCTGATGTGATGGCGAAGTTCACCACTACACTCGTTGGTGACAAAGACCGCTATCCGGTTTTGCTGTCTAATGGCAATAAAATCGCCCACGGTGAAGAAGGGGATAACCGTCATTGGGTGACGTGGGAAGATCCGTTCAGCAAACCTTGCTACTTGTTTGCCCTGGTTGCAGGGCAACTGGAATACCTGGAAGACAGTTTTACAACTTTATCTGGGCGCAAAGTTGGTTTGCAGATTTTTGTCGAACAACATGATATCGACAAATGCGCCCATGCCATGCAATCCTTGAAGAATGCCATGGATTGGGATGAACACGTCTACGGTCGGGAATACGATCTCGACTTGTATATGATCGTCGCCGTCAGCCACTTCAATATGGGCGCGATGGAAAACAAAGGCTTGAATATCTTCAACACCAAATTCGTCCTGGCTAGACCCGATACCGCAACAGATTCTGATTATGAGCATATCGAAGGCGTTATCGGCCATGAGTATTTCCACAATTGGACGGGTAACCGCATAACCTGCCGGGATTGGTTTCAACTCAGCTTGAAGGAAGGCTTCACGGTATTCCGTGACCAAGAATTTACGGGAGACCGCACATCAAAAGCGGTAAACCGCATCGAAAATGTCAATATGCTAAGGACGCGGCAGTTTGCTGAAGATGCCGGTCCGATGGCGCACCCCATACGCCCCGATGCGTATATAGAAATCAATAACTTCTACACCTTGACGGTCTACGAAAAAGGCGCGGAAGTCGTGCGGATGATACACACACTGTTGGGTGCGGAAGGTTTTCGACAAGGCTGTGACCTCTATTTTCAACGCCATGACGGGCAAGCCGTCACCTGCGATGATTTTGTATCGGCTATGGAAGCTGCCAATAGGATTGATTTAACGCAATTTCGGCGTTGGTATGGACAGGCTGGCACACCCACAATCAATGTTGAGCAGGCTTACAACCCAAGCAGCCAAACCCTGACCTTATCCATTAAGCAAAGCTGTCCGCCAACCCCAGGCCAAGCAACAAAACAACCCTTCCACATTCCCATCACAGTTGGTTTGATTGATAACAACGGCGGCTCTGTAAAATGCAACTTGCAAGGTCACGATGGCGAAAATGACGAGATTATCCTGCAACTTACCGCCTCTGAACAAACCTTTACCTTTACAGGATTGGCAGGAAAACCCGTCATATCCATCCTGAGAGATTTTTCCGCACCCGTCAAACTGGTCATGGAACGCAGTCTTGATGAATTGGCATTCTTATTAAGTTACGACAGCGATACGTTTAGCCGCTGGGAGGCTGGGCAACTGCTCTCTGGTCAGATCATCACTGGATTGATTGCTGATGTACAACAAGGCCGACCGCTACAACTCGCTCCAATTATCATCACTGCCTTCAAGCAAGTGTTGTCGCAAGCGTGGGATGATTTGTCCTATTGCTCCCTATTATTAGGTTTGCCTTCGGAAAGTTATCTCGCAGAACAAATGCAGGTTGTGGATGTAGAAGCCATACATGAAGCCAGGGAATTCGTCGTCCGCACGCTTGCTGAACAATTACAACCAGAGCTGGAAGCCTTATACGTCAGCAATCATCGTGACGAGTCAGGGCAATTCGATTCCGGTGCAATTGGCCGGCGGCGCATTAAAAATGTTTGCTTGAGTTTCCTCAGCCGCTTGGATGACGAAAAAATCCAACAATGGTCCGAGCAACAATTCAGCACTGCTAACAACATGACCGACCAAATCGCCGCGTTAGCGAATATTGTCAATCATCCGCACCCAGCAAAGCAGGAATGCTTGACGCAGTTTTACCAAAAGTGGCAGCAAGAAGCGTTAGTTATCGACAAATGGTTTGCCATCCAAGCATCCAGCCCCATGCCGGATGCTTTTGCCACGGTCATATCTTTGACCGGACATCCTGCCTTCGATTTAGCCACGCCCAACCGCGTCAGGGCAGTCATCGGCTCATTCAGCCAAGCCAACCCACTACATTTCCATACCATCAACGGGCAAGGCTATGAATTCCTTGCCAACCATGTTATCGCACTCGACATCCTGAACCCACAGGTCGCCTCCCGTATGTTAGGCCCATTAACTTCCTGGCGACGTTTCGACGAAACCCGCCAAACCCTCATGAAAACGCAGTTGGAGCGGGTGATGAACTGTCCTGCGATTTCAAGGGATGTATATGAGGTGGCAAGTAAGAGTTTAGTGTAAATGGATTGCTTGTAACGCACTACACCTGAACAATAAATCCGTCATCCGGCATGGATTGGCGGCGAGGATTCATATCCTCTTCCATGCTTCCTCCATCCACGGAAGTCGCCGAAATCGGTAGTGGGTTAAACCTGTAACTTGATTGATAAGGCGGAGTGACAAACCTAGGTTTGTCACTCCAAAATACACGCGACTCACAAGCATGAAGCCAACAAGTTCATCAAAAAATACAGGTTTAACCCACTACCCCGAAATCCAGTCAGGTAGGTAAACAGTGTTTTTTCTGCCCACCGTTTTGTCGATAAAAGGCAAGCAAAAAATAAAACTGATTGCCTACCCCACAGGAATTTCGACTCCGTTTTATCCCCCGTCCCCAATATTCTCCCACATGTACATTCCCGACTCATGCAATTCCAATTCGTGTAATTGTTTTGTTGCAGCAAGGTGTTTGGTGCGTAGCGCATCGAGTTCCTGGGCGAATTGTGCTGCCGTTACCGCCGCTGCATCCTGCTTCGCAGCAAGCACGGCGATCTGCACATTCCATTCTTTAAGTTGATTCGTTAATACTTTGATTTCTTCGTCTGTTATTTTCATGACTCATTCCTCCGAGACATTGGCTAAACAGTTTATTAATCGAATACGATCAGGAGTAAGTATCTCTTATCCAAAAAGAGTTCCAAATCACTATGAGTAGTTCAGAGCCTAGGTGTGATTTACTCATGTTGCTAGCTGTTGTGCAATGACAGATTACGGTCATTTTCTGCCAAAAATTATCCAGTAGCCGTAGCCATATTTTTGATGTTCAGCCGGACGCTATATATTGCAACGTCACAGTCCCGCAAAATTCCGTCCATCGTGAATAATGCGCCTCGTGCCTCGGCATATCCTATGCTCTGGCATTCAAATAAACCTCGCATTAGCGGTATATTGATTTTACCGAATCATTCAAAAAATGTTGCGTACGGGGTAACATACCTAATGTCGTTAAGTTAAATCATATTTTGGAGTGCAAAGCTCGCTTTGCCCTTGTCCGTCACAGGCAAAGCGAGCTTTGCACTCCAGTCTTGCTATCTTTAGCCCTTAACATAACGGTATTGGTAACATCCACTTCAGCGCATTTTAATAAATATAGAAAAATCAATGTCCACACACCACCAAATCCAAAATCTCCTATCCTTCATCGACTCCAGCCCAAGTCCCTGGCATGTCGTCAGCACCATAGAATCCCTGCTTAAGCCCTTTCAATTTACAAAACTCGATGAAACAACAAGATGGCAGTTACAGCCCGGTGGTCGCTATTATGTCGTACGTGATGATTCCTCCATCATCCTGTTTGTACTCGGAACAAAACCGTTGCTTGACTCGGGGTTTAAAATCGTCGGCGCACATACCGATTCGCCAGGATTACGGGTGAAACCCAATGCAATCAATGGCAAGGACAGCTTATTACGATTAAATGTCGAAATTTACGGCAGTCCGATTCTTGCCACCTTTACCGACCGTGACTTAAGCCTTGCCGGACGGATTTGTTATCGGAACGATCAGGGCGAAATCGCTAGTCAGCTTATCAAATTTGATAAACCTTTGTTGCGCCTACCTAATTTGGCAATCCACATGAATAGGACTGTCAATGAGGATGGCTTAAAACTGCACAAGCAGAATGAATTGCCGCTAATTTTATCGACCTTATCAGAACAACAACTGCCGCCGGATTATTTTTTAAGCTTATTGGAAAAGCAATCCGGCATCAATTCCGCGCAACTACTGTCTTGGGATTTAGCTGTATACGACACCCAAAAAGGCGTAATTTGGGGAGCGCAGGAAGACTTTTACAGTGATAGTCAGTTGGATAATCTGGCTTCCTGTCATACTGCGTTGCAAGCATTACTGAATGAAGCCGTTTTAAGTGAAAACGGAAACACCTTGGTTTGTGCGTTCTTCGATCACGAGGAAATTGGCAGCGAAAGCAAACAAGGTGCTGATGGAAGTTTTCTTCCCGATGTTCTCCAACGTATTACCCTAGCCAGCTGCGAACACCAGGATTTTCCTCGGATTATGGCGAAAAGTTTTCTTATCAGTGCTGATATGGCACATGCTTATCACCCCAATTTTCCCTCAGCTTATGACCTTGAACATAAAGTAATGGTCAACAAAGGACCTGTAATCAAGATCAATGCGAATCATCGTTACAGCTCTGAAAGCATTTCACAAGCCATGTTTATCGATTGGTGCAATCAAGCCGATATACCTTATCAATACTATTCGCACCGATGCGACCTGCCCTGCGGCAGCACCATAGGACCCATCACCTCAGCCAAATTGGGTATCCGTTCAGTCGATGTCGGTAGTCCAATGTGGGCAATGCACAGTATTAGGGAGAGTGCTGGGGTGTTAGATCATGACTACCTGATTAAGGTGTTGCAGCGATTTTTCCTGGACACACGTTAAGCTTTAGGTCAAAAATTCCCTCACTGGCAAACTAATGCTTAAGCAAGGCTGAATTTGTCTGAAAAATAAGCTATAGTTAGGCGAGATTTGTAATGAAACCATCAAGTTTCATTACTTGTTCAAAGTCATTACTGCATTTGATTTTGAAACTACACATCCATACCGTGAACCCGTTTTAATAAAACCCTAAAACACCTTAAGCAAGTGAAAATTTGCCCCACACTGACAGCGGATAAGCAAGCACACTAAAGAAATGAAGGATATTTTCTTAGCCAGAACGCTGATATGTATTGCATTTTTGTTTTCGCATAGCGTTATCGCTGACGACGCTAATCTTGAATACAAAATCAAGGCTGGCTATCTGTATAACTTCACCAAATTTATCACTTGGCCGGCAATCAATGGCGCAACCTTCAATCTGTGCTTGTTAGGTGACGATCCTTTTGCTAGTGATATTGACGCTATCGAAAAAAAATCCGCTTTTGAACATCCAATCGAAGTATTAAGGCTTAGGGAAACCGACTTCTTATCGGGTTCTAGCATGAAAACGGACTGCCACATCCTTTATGTTAGCGCCTCAATTGATCTAACAATAGTTTTTGCAAAAATTCAAACCAGCCCAGATAAGGCTAAAATCCTTGTGGTTGGTGAAGGCGAAAACTTTGCCACAGAGGGTGGGATGATAGGTTTTGTCAACCGGAATGGCAAAATTAAGCTGCAAATTAATCTGCATTCAGTCAAACAAACTGGCTTGAAAATCAGTGCCAAATTGTTAGAAATCGCTGAACTTATTAAGGAAGATAAGCCATGATGAATAAAATCAGCGCGTTATCTATCAACAGTAAGCTATTATTTATATTGCTATTTTCCAGTGCAGTATCCCTGCTGTTTGCTGGCGTATTTTTGATTTTACTGGAACTTTCAGAATTTCAACGCACAACCAAAAATGATTTATCCGCTTTGGCTGCGATCATCGGCAATCGCAGCACTGCCGCGTTGATGTTTGATGACCGGAATTTAGCTACCGAAAATCTGGCTGTCTTCAATAATATTCCTGCTGTTCAAATCACTTGCTTTGTATGGCGATAAGAACACAGTCTTTGTCGGCTTGTCGAAAAACACCAAGTCCGATCATGCTTGTCCAAAATCCATCGCTGACGAGAAAACTCGCTTTGAAAACAAACAGTTGATTGTTGTTAACCCTATAGTAATTGACAAGGAAAAACTCGGAACTGTTTATATACACGCGGATTTGTCTCTCGCTTATTGGCAAAAAATCCGATTTATAGGTGTATTGTTTTTGGTGCTAGTGGGTGTATCCTTACTGACATTTTTTATCTCAAGACCGTTATTAAGACTCATATCCAGTCCCATAAAAAGGCTGGTAAGCACCGTCAAAAAGATCAGCAATACCGGCGATTATTCATTCAGGGCAGTTAAACTGAGCAATGACGAGCTGGGGGTATTGGTTGATTCATTCAATAGCCTGATTGAAACCGTCGAAACCCAAAGCCATGCTTTAACACAGGCAAAAAATCGCTATTTGACGCTCTACGATGATAACCCAACAATGGTTTTCAATATTTCCAGAGATGGCGTTATTGTTTCGGTGAATCTTACCGGTGCCAAACAACTGGGCTTGACCGTAGAAGAATTACAAAATTGTTCCATTTTCGATTTTATCCATTCGGATGATTCGACCTTGATGCAAGACTTGATCGAGCGTTGCTTTGCCAACCCGTTGCAGGTACACAATCAGGAAATGCGTAATATCTGCCACAACGGACGTATTATCTGGGTTAGGGCGACAGCGCGATTGGTCGAAAATGAACGGCAAGAAAGCAGCTTGTTAATTGTTTACGAAGACATAACCGAAACCCGCTTACTGAATGAACAAATCGCTTATCAAGCCGACCACGATGCCTTAACCGGATTAGCTAATCGCAATAAATTTGACCGTTATTTGAAGCGAGCAATTGTTTTGGCGCATCAGGATAACACTGAACATGCACTGTGCTACTTGGATCTCGACCAGTTTAAGATCATCAACGACACCTGTGGCCATTTGGCGGGTGATGAACTGCTCAGGCAATTGGGTGAACTACTGAGAAAACACATCCGGCAATATGACTTTGTCGCCCGGCTTGGCGGTGATGAATTTGGGTTATTGATGTACAACTGCTCATCCAGCCAGGCGTATCAAGCCTGCGAGAAATTGCGCGACTTGATCAAGGATTTTAATTTTGCCTGGGATGACCGGCGCTTTACCATTGGTGTCAGCATTGGCGTGTCGTCCATCAATATTGTCAGCGGCAATGCAGTCGATCTACTCAAAGAGGCCGATGCCGCCTGTTATGCGGCGAAAGAAAAAGGCCGGAACCGAGTCCATGTCTTCCGTCCCGACGATGAAGCCCTGGCGATGCGTCGGGGCGAGATGCAGTGGGTGGAAAAAATTCGCCAAGGCTTAGACCAACACCGCTTTCTCCTGTATGGACAACCCATCGTACCCTTGCTTGATAGCAACGAAGGTCTACATTTTGAAGTGCTGCTCCGCTATCGTGATGACCGGGGCAATATTATTCCACCGGGAGCCTTTTTGCCGGCTGCCGAACGTTACAATTTAGCCTCCGAGTTGGATCGCTGGATCCTCTCCACGCTACTGGAATGGTTATCCGGTAACCCCGAATTTGTCAAAACCTTATCGCTATGCTCAGTTAACCTGTCCGGCTTGTCACTTTCTGATGAATCCATGCTGGAATTTATTTCGGAACAATTCAAAAAGTGGGCCGTCCCCACCAATAAGCTCTGTTTTGAAATAACAGAAACCGCCGCCATTTCCAACTTATCTTATGCAACCAATTTTATTCATCAGTTGAAAGAACAAGGTTGCCTGTTCTCTCTGGATGATTTCGGTAGTGGCTTGTCGTCGTTTGCTTATCTAAAACATTTGCCAGTGGATTACCTCAAAATTGATGGCCTGTTCGTCAAAGACATACTTGATGATGAGGTCGATCTAGCGATGGTTAAATCCATCAATGAGGTAGGTCATGTGATGAATAAGAAGACTATTGCTGAATTTGTTGAAAATGAAGCTATCTTTAATCTACTTAAAACACTCGGTATTGATTATGCACAAGGCTACGGCATCGGCAAGCCTGTACCTTTGGATGAACTTAAACCGATAACATCTCTATTTGGCAGTATCGAAAAATGAGCTTTAATCGGCAAATAATCCGAAACTGTTTGGCATTAATCCTTACCGTCAGTTCTAGCGTTATTTATGCCGCTGACGATATGGAAGCCTATTTTTCCATGTCCCCTGCCGAACTAGCCGAAACATCCGTCAGCATAGCTACGTGGACTCCTCGACCCAACTTCCGGTCAGCAGGATCGACCAGCGTGATCTCCGCAGAACAAATCAGGACGATGGGTGCAACTGAGTTGCATGAGGTTTTGGAGACTGTTCCGGGTATACACGCAAGCCTACAACCCTTGTCGAATGACCTGCATTACAATATAAGGGGTATCGCAAATAAAAATAACTCCCAAATATTGTTCTTGCTAAACGGAACGCGTATTACCACGGCGTTTCGGGGTTCAACAGAATCTGCCCTGGATATACCGGTAGCCGCGATTGAACAAGTAGAAGTCATTCGCGGACCGGGTTCTGCTGTTTATGGTGCTGATGCGTTTGCGGGGGTTATCAACGTTATCACCAAAAAAGCTAAAGACATCAATGGCACTCAACTGGGTGTACGGGCGGGTAATTGGGATACTCAAAGCGGCTGGGGGCAACACGGAACTCAGTGGGCAGGATGGGCTATTGCTAGCAGCATACAATACCAACATACTGGGGGCGATAGCGGACGGATTATTAAGGAAGACAGCCAATCCCTCATTGATAAGGCAATAGGAACAAATGCTTCCTTGGCTCCTGGAGCCATGAACACCCAGTTTAAGTCCTTAAATACGCACCTGAATCTGCAACGCAAACACTGGGATATTGGCTTTTGGGCTTTTAATGGCTTCGACATAGGCACACGGTCAGGTGCTGGCGGCGCATTAGATACTAAAGGTATCGGCGAGAGTGCTCAATACATGGGCGATATGCGGTTTTCAACCGAAGATTGGTTTGATGATTGGGAATTTTTGGCGCAACTCAGTTACTTACATTCTGATGTCAGTGCCAAGGTCAATATCTTTCCCGACAACGTACGCTTACCTATAAATGCCATTGGCAACATAGACCAATCCAATCCAACACAGCTTGCTCTTTTTTCCAGTGGTGTCATTGAAAATATCAGGCATGTCCAGAGAGTTCCGTCTATCAAGCTAAGTTCAGTCTATAAAGGTCTGGACAAGCATCTGTTTCGTTTAAGTGCAGGATTCAGGTATGAAGACCTTACTTTTAATGATTTTTCTAATTACAGCTACGGAAAACCACTACCCCCTATAGTGAATGCCACCTTAACGGATAAGTCTGGCACGGCTTTTGCGTATTTGAAAGATACCAACCGGACAATTGGCTCCTTAATGCTACAAGACGAATGGCAGATTGCTGAGGATTGGCAGTTAACTGCTGGGGTGCGGTACGATCATTATTCTGATTTTGGCAGCACTGTTAATCCCAGGTTTGCCTTAGTGTGGGACATCAACGAACAACTCACTAGCAAACTGCTTTACGGCAAAGCCTTCAGAGCACCCAGTTTTTTTGAGCTTGGTCTGCAAAATAGCACTGTAAACCTTGGTAACATGCTTTTAAAACCAGAAACTATCAATACCGTTGAATGGGCATTTGATTATCGACCCTTCTCATCATTAAGAACCGCTCTCAACCTTTACTACTATCACATCGATAGCCTGATAACTATCTTACCCATCAGTAAAACGGTCTCTCAATATAACAACTTTGGTAATCAAGATGGTTACGGTACAGAGCTGGAATGGAACTGGAAACTGTCCGAACAATGGAGCTTATTGGGAAATTATGCCTGGCAATATGCACGCAGTGATGTGACCGGAATGAGGATAACCTACGTGCCAGAACATCAAGTTTACTTTGCTGGCGTATGGCAATTTTTACCCCAATGGCAACTTCAAACCCAACTGAACTGGCTAGGCGGCAGAACACGCGAAGCGGACGACACAAAACCATTGAAAGATTATGAAACTATAGACTTCACTCTACGGGGTAAAAAGCTTTGGGGACATATTAATCTTGCTGCTTCGCTTAGGAACGCGTTTGATGCCAATAACCTGGAACCGGCAGGCATTAAAGAGCTACCCGTCAACCTACCTTTACCAGGACGCAGCTTTTATCTTGAAGCCTCTGTTGATTTTTAATGATCATCCCTTGAGACAATCAGAAATATTTTCTAACACGGAAAGCCAACTTATAGATTTCAATTTGGCTGATGACGTAGAGTTGATTTTAATCAAGGCGTTTTATACTCAACTTGAATCAGACGCGCTTTTTACAAGCTTATTGAACAGTTTACATTGGCAAGAGGAAGATATTTTTATTTTTAGCAAATGGGTTAAAGTGCCACGTTTAATGTGCTGGTACGGAGATCCTGACGCTTATTATCAATATTCTGGTGTTAACCATCAACCAAAACCGTGGACTTTAGAGTTGCAAAGTATCAGGGGAAAAGTGGAGCAGCACTGCCAATGCACTTTCAATAGTGTGCTGGCAAATTTATACCGAGATGGCAGGGATTCTATGGGATGTCATACTGATGATGAAAAGGAGCTGGGGGTAAATCCCGTGATAGCATCTTTGAGCTTAGGTGAAGAACGCCTGTTTAAAATGCACCATAAAAAAAGCAAACAGTCATTGAATATTAACCTGCAACATGGCGATTTGCTGGTGATGGGCGGGACTTGTCAACAGTATTGGTTGCATTCAGTGCCTAAAACTAAAGCACTCAAAAAGCCACGCATTAATTTAACGTTTCGGAAAACCCAAAGGACTAAATGATTCTATCTAAGGCTTTCTTCATTCAACCTCTCTGATCAGTCGTTACCCGCTAGTTGTCTGGCATAAAAAAACCCAAGGTGTTGAGGCCTTGGGTTTGGGTGTTAAGTGCTT
>NZ_CBAROL010000023.1:0-33467 GCF_964779595.1 Methyloglobulus sp. | reverse complement strand
CAGCTTGAACCCAACAACAGCAATGCATTCGCCCTGCAAGCCATCATCGCCGTCGCCAAAAACCGCCAGCAAGCCGCATTGGAACTGGCAAGCAAAGCCGTTGCTGCCAACCCACAATCAGCCATTGCCAAAATAGCCCAATCCTACGCTTACCAGTCCAAGTTCAACATCGACTAAGCCCTAAAAGTCACCCAAGCTGCCACCCAACTAAACCCAGCTAACGCCCTGGCATGGGCAAGATTATCCGAACTACAGCTATCACTAGGCGACCACGAAGCCGCATTGAAATCCGCCCAACAAGCCCAAACACTCAACCCCAACATCGCCCGCACCCAAACCATCCTAGGCTTTGCAGACCTTGCCCAAACCGACATAGCACAAGCAAAACGAGCCTTTGAACAAGCCTTAACCCTCGATTCATCCGACCCATTAGCAAGATTAGGCTTAGGACTCGCCAAAATCAGGCAAGGCGACCTGGAAGCAGGCAAAAGCGAATTGGAGACCGCCGTCAACCTCGACCCCAACAACGCCGTCATCAGAAGTTACCTCGGCAAAGCCTATTACGAACTCAGAAACAAAGACTACGCCGGCAAAGAGTTTGAAATCGCCAAAGCAATGGATCCCAAAGACCCCACCCCTTACTTCTACGATGCCATCCTAAAACAAACCACCAACCGCCCCGTTGAAGCCCTGCACGATATGCAAAAGGCGATTGAACTGAATGATAACAGGGGAGTGTATCGGTCTAAGTTGTTGTTGGATAAGGACAATGCCGCACGGCAAGTAGGTTTGGGGCGTATCTTTACTAACCTTGGTTTTGATGACCCTGCCAACCGACAAGCCATGAAGTCATTGGCAACAGATCCTAGCAATTACTCGGCGCATCGGCTGTTGTCTGATAGTTATGCGACCAAGCCACGGCATGAAATAGCCCGTAGCAGCGAGCATTTGCAGTCACAGTTACTGCAACCGCTCAGTTACAACCCCATTCAGCCCAGCCTCGCTTATACAGACTTGAATATCATCAAAGGGATTGGCTCGAATGACACCTCGTTCAACTAATATAACCGTTTATTTGAACGTAATGGTGTCCGTTTCACCACCACAGGCATTGCTGGCTCAAACAGCACCTTGGGTGACGAAGCGGCGTTGTCGGGCATATACAACAAGTTTTCATACAGCCTAGGACAACTGCATTACGACACCAATGGTTTCAGGCAAAACAACGACCTGAAGCACAACATCTATAACGCCTTTGCCCAATACGAGATTTCTCCAGAAGTTAATGTCCAGGCGGAATACCGACATCGAGAAACGGAACATGGGGATTTGGAGCTTCAGGGTGATCCTAATGTGTTTGATGCTGATTATCACAGGACTATCGATCAAAATAGCTATCGAGGTGGCGTAAGGATTTCTCCCACACAAAGTTCGGATTTGTTGTTTTCATTCATACATGGCAATCGTGAAGAAGTGAATGGGAAACGCTTATTCGATATAACAAAAACATATAGCTATGACGGTGAAATGCAGTATTTATTTCATAGTGATAATGTAAATACAGTATTGGGGGGTGGTCTATACCGTACAAATAATACTCGATTGGATTGTACTGCGCCTCCTTGTGATTTAATTCCTTACAATACAACCCAATATTTAGCTTATTTGTATTCTAATTATAAACCGATAAAAAGCCTAAATCTTACAGGTGGTTTGTCTTACGATCATTATCGGGATAACGAAGTCGGGGCTGCGTTAAACCTTAGCGAACTGAACCCAAAATTTGGGTTTCAATGGAAAGCAAGTAAGCAAATATCATTTCGGGGTGCAGTCTTCAAATCGATTAAGTCTGCAATTATAGATAATCAATTGTTACAGCCTACGCAAATAGCTGGATTTAATCAGTTTTTTGATGATACCAATGGGGCGGTGGCTTGGAATTATGGGGTGGGTATGGATACTCAACTGCATAAAGATGTTTATGCTGGAGTAGAAGCCTACAAACGTGATTTAAAAATAGCAACAGGACCAATTTCACAAAAACCGAGTGAGGAATTGTACAGGCTATATCTAAATTGGACACTAACGAGTAATTGGGCATTCAACTCAGAGTTTCGTTTTGAAAATTTTCGCAGTGATGGCAGTTTTCCTGGCTTTCCTAAATTCGTTGAGACTGCATATCTTCCCACAGAAATCCGATATACTCACAGTTCGGGATTTTTTTCGGCTTTAAAAGGTACTTTTGTTAACCAAAGGGTTCGTTTATTTGATGGCGCGCAAGATGGCTTTAATAGCAATTTTTACCTTGTGGATGCGGCGATTGGTTATCGTTTCCCGAAACAATATGGACTATTAAGTCTGGAAGCAAAAAATTTATTTGATTCCAGCTTCAAATATAGAGATCGACAATTTCAGCAAAATGAACAACGTTCACCCGATTTTTTCCCTGAACGTATGTTATTTGGGCGAATAACTCTTAATTTTTAAAGTTTTCTTTATTTCAGGAGAAAAAAATGTTTCAAAATGCAGCTTTATTAGCAATGACAAATGACACTACCGAAGAAGTGTCGCCAAAAATTTATTCTTTCTTGATTTCTTTTAACGATGCAGGGAAAACAACAGAACTTTTAGTGAATGGTAGCCCTGCTTGTTTTAAAACAACCAATGGCGAGCCAGTAGACTTAGCAGACTTTATCGATGTTTCTCTCAATATACCCGAAGACCATCTCAATAACTTTCCAGAACAATTTGATGATGAAAGTATAAAAATATTGAACCAGTTGAACTGGTGTATACGGGGTGGAAAATGGGTTACATGTAAAGGCCCTTGTAAATAGTGGTTGGAAGCCGAAGTTGGGCAACGCTTGTTGCACACTTTGATTTTTAGCATGAGTCTAAATACACTAACAAAACTTGGGGCATAGGATCAATCCTTGCCCCAAGCCTATTGGCACACTGTTGCTACCTTACAAAGTCTCTTCCTTATCATCATCCGCAGCCAAATCTGAAATCTCTTTTAATCGAGAGATGGCTTTGAAATTGATGCTGTGTTCTGGGTAATTGCCTTCATGGTCGAGCGAACCGACGGTTTTTCCAGTTAATAGCGCCAATGTTTCATCAACGGTTGCGACAGCATAAATGGCAAATAATCCTTGCGCGACCGCATCTATAACATCTTGTTTTAACATTAGATTGCGCTTATTAACGGCGGGAATAATAACTGCATGGTCGCCGGTCAGTCCTCTTGCCTGACATAAGCGAAAAAAGCCTTCTATTTTTTCGTTAACACCACCAATGGCTTGCACCTCGCCGTATTGGTTGATGGAACCCGTCACCGCAAATGTTTGTTTGATTGGGGTGCGGGTTAGCGCGGAGATAAGGCAGCACAGCTCCGCCAGTGAGGCACTATCACCGTCTATGTGTCCGTAGGATTGCTCTATGGCGATGCTGGCGGAGATTGCCAACGGAAATTGTTGGGCATAGCAATGGCCGAGGTAGCCAGTCAATATCATCACGCCTTTTGAATGGATGGCTTGGCCGAGTTCGGCTTCACGCTCAATATCGACGATGCCTCTGGAGCCTGGGGATACCGTGGTGGTAATCCGCGCCGGTGCGCCAAAGCTACTTCCTCCTATCTCAAGCACAGTCAAGCCGTTGATCTTGCCCAGTGCTTCACCTTCGGTGTCGATCAGGATGGTGCCATCGAGCATTTCTTCCAGCACCATCTGGGATATTCTGCCATTTCGGTGTTCTCTTGCCGCTAAAGCCTGTTCGATATGGATTTTATCGATGGATTCAGCATTGGCTTGGCGATTGAATAGTTGTGCTTCTGAGATAATATCGAGTGAATCGTTGATATGCGCGGAAAGCTGGTGCTGGTGTTCTGACTGCCGACAACTGTGTTCGATCAGCCGTTCGATAGCCGCTTTTGTCAGTGGTTTGTTGCCGGAATCCAAGGCATGTTTCATCATCAGTGCAGCAAACTGCTGGGTGGATTCGTTACTCAGCGGGATGTAGCTATCAAAATCGGCGAGGACTTTGAAGATTTCGTTGAATTCATCGTCCAGTTCTTCAAGCAGGTAATAAATATCCCGCGATCCGACCAGAATAAGCTTGATATTTAAGGGAATATTTTGCGGTTTTAAGGTAACAGTATTGATACCCATATCGGAATAAGGTGATTCAATTTCGATGTAACCGGATTGCAAAGCACGTTTTATGCCATCCCACACAAACGGGTAGGTCAGTAATTTTTCCGCATCCAGGATGAGATAACCGCCATTCGCCTTATGCAATGAACCGGGGCAAATCCGTCGGTAATTAGTGATTAACGCGCCTTGATCGCTAACGTATTCAATGCGCCCAAACAGGTTCTGGTAGGTCGGGTGCGGCTCATAAATAACCGGTGCGCCACTATTTTGTGGGTGATTGACCAGAATATTCGGCGAATAAAGCTCAATCAATACCGAGCGTTTGATGGCGTTATTGCTGGTTTCCAAGGCGCGGGTTGGTGCGAGATAGTCGGTAATCGTGTTGTACAGGTTTTTGTTGATTTCCGACAAATAGCGATAAGCATCGTCAATCCCGTGGTATTTGTCATCAAGCGCCGTAAACAGCGGCGTGATGCCCAGTAGAACCGTTTCAGTGTCCAGTTGCTTGGTTTTTTCCAACATCGTTCTGCGCCATTGGGGCAGGTCTAAAAGCACGTCGCTGAGGTATTCCTCAAGTTCTTCAACATGCTGGTGAAAAGCATCGCGTTCATTTTGCGGCAATTCTGCAAATTGGTCTTCATCCAGCGATTTATTGTTTTTAAATGGCGCAAAGGTAATAGCTTCGCTTTCTCGAAACAACGCCACGCTATAATTTCTAGCGCGTTTCTCCACCAAATCTATCGCCGTATTATAGGTTTGATTAAAAGTGCGTTCGATAGCAGTTTTTTTTTGTTGATAGCTGGGGCTTTCAAATACGGCAGGGAAGGTGACCAGGACATTGTCGATCAGGTTTTCGATGTCATTGCTGAATTGCTCGCCTTGCCCTGCCAAGGTCTTGATTGCAAGCGGTTCTCTTTGATTTGCAAAGTTATCGACGTAAGCATAAGAAGGCGGGGTTGGCAGATTTTTGGATAACTCATTTAGATGACTGGTAATCATGGATAACCGACCCAAACCAGGCTCTCCCATCACAAAGACGTTATAGCCAGGATTGGTCATGGCAATGCCAAACTCCAGCGCGGATTGCGCTCTGGGTTGACCTAATATGGTCTGTTGTCGTGCTGATAATGTGGTTATTTCAAAATCTGCGAGAGCAATCGTTAATTTCAGGGCTTCAGGGTGGAGTTTTAAGGTTTCGGGCATGAGGCAGGGAAGGTGGCTTACATAAAGCGTGGAATTCTAACATTGTTCTGGGCAAACACCGATTAGCTAGGCTTAGAACGGATTTTGCGGCGAGGTTGTGTGCGGTGGTTACAACGTTTCGATATTGTTGTATGATTAATCTCATGCTACTCGAAATAGCGGTTTCTTTGGCGGTTTGTTAATTCTCGATTAAGGAATCATCGTCAGAACAGCAGCAAGCGTAGCTTAAGTTTTGGTATGCACTTTTTAGCCTGTTCACTCAATAAAATAGATAAATACTATGCGTAAATTAAAATTAATCATTATTTTTTTGGTAAGTCTCTCCTTGATTCCAGTAATTGTTGGTTGTGCTGGCGGTAAAACCTATGAAAGCACGGGTGAACACCTTGATGATTCTATTATCACCACAAAAGTGAAAGCATCCATTTTGGGGGATTCTAAACTTAAACTGTTGCAAATCAGTGTTGAAACCTTCAAGGGTGTCGTGCAATTGAGTGGATTTGTCAATTCAAATGAAGCCGCGACCAGGGCTGTGGATTTGACTCGGAGAGTCAAGGGCGTTAAGCAAGTCAATAACAGCTTGATTGTGAAGTAAGAAACGAGAAGTTTGCTTTACCTAGAGACGCAAAAGCTTGCGTCTCTAGCAACTTTGAAAACTAGCTTAATCAGATTCGGTTTCGGATGCTGTGAATTCAGCCAAAATTTCTTTAGGCAAGCTGTCTTTACTCTCTAGCGAGAAATCAACCTTCATCAGTTCGGGTATATCCTTGCCAGAAACTGGGCGACTAAATAAGTAGCCTTGCATAATATGGCAACCTAAACCTTGCATGACGGATGCTTGGTCTCTGGTTTCCACGCCTTCAGCAACCAAGGTGAAATTCAACGCGTTAGCCAAGCCGATAATAGTACCCAGTAGCAAAGGCGTGTGCGGGTTGCTCAACAAGTCTTCGATAAACATTTTGTCGATTTTTAAGCCATCCAACGGTAGTTGTTTTAACGAAGCCAAGCTAGAAAAGCCGCTGCCGAAATCGTCAATGGCTATTTTTACGCCCAGCTCTCTCAGTTGATTGAATATTTCTATACGAGCCACGGTTTGTAAGCCGTTTTCGGTGATTTCCAGTTGTAGGTATTCGGCGGGAATTTGGGTTTTTTCGAGTAATTCCTTGATTGTTCCCAGTAGGGTAGGATCCTGAAAGTACGCGGATGAGATATTTACGCCGACCTGGATGTAAGGCAGACCTGCATCATGCCATTCAGCAATCTGTTCACAGGCCGTTTTAAGCGTCCAATGACCCAATTGAGAAATTAAGCCCATTTGTTCAGCAAGGGCAATAAAGTCGTTTGGCGAAATAATGCCTTTTTCGGGATGTTGCCATCGAGCTAGAGCCTCAACGCCCACAATTTTGCCGGTATCCAGCGATATTTGTGGTTGATAGAACAACACGAATTGTTCCTTCGCAGATGCTTCACGTAGCATACTTTCTTTTTCCAGACGTTGTTTGGTCTGACTTGCCATGTGTGAAGAATAAAAAATATAGCGGTGTTTACCCGTTTGTTTAGCGAGATACATCGCGGTATCGGCGGCTTTTAATAATTCTGGTTCAGTGCTGCCATCTTTTGGAAATAGCGCGATGCCTAAGCTTGCCTTGGGAATAACCTGATGGTTACCCAGCATTAACGGTTGGCTAATTTTTTGCAAGCAACGTTTGGCGACTTCCGCAACACTAAGCTCGTCGGTGATGTTATTCAGGATGATACAAAACTCATCGCCACCTAAACGGACGATAAAATCTATTTCCCGTGCCACCAGTTTAAGTCGTTGGGCAATTTCCTGAAGCAGTAAGTCACCATTATGATGACCAAAACTGTCATTGATGCTTTTAAAGCTATCCAGATCAATAAACATAAGAGCAAACTGCGCTTTGCGCTGCACGGCTGACTTAATAATGTCTTCCATGCGCTCCTGGTAGTACGACCGATTTGCTAAACCGGTAAGATGATCGAAGTAGGCCAAGCGATGGATTTGCTTTTCAGCCTGCTTTTTGTGGGAAATATCTTGCACAATGCCAGTGATAAAGAGCATGTTTTTGCTGGTCAAAGCTTCAATTTCTTGTTGTACTTCAATAACTTCTGACGAAGTTATATTAATTCGATATTCAATGTGTTGAATAGTCTTGCTATGCCCAGCGGCATTAATGACATCCTTAACGAAATCTCGGTCTTTAGGATAAACCAGTTGGATAAAACCAGCCAATGAGCCGTCAAAGGTACTTAAATCAATGCTGCACAATTGCGCGAGTTGATCTGAAATGGTGAATTGGTCGCGTTGCGTGTCCCAGATCCAATAACCTAGGCGGGCAATGCGTTGGGCTGCACTTAATTGCAGTTTACTGCTTCTGAGTTCAGAAGTAACTTGTCCGGTACGCAGCCCAAAATTGACCCGTTGAATGAGAATGGGGTAACTAATGGGTTTGCTGATAAAGTCGGTAGCACCAGCGGCAAAGGCTTTATCGATTGACTCTATGTCATCCATACCCGTCGCCATAATAATGGGAATGTCAGTTAAGGCGGGGTCATGTTTTAATAATCGACAGGTTTCAAAGCCGTCAAGATCAGGCATGATGGCATCGAGCAAGATAATTTCTGGCAACTGTTTTTTGACTTGTGTTAAGCCATCACCACCACTTGCTGCTTCATCCACAATAAATCCTGCGGCACGTAATACCGAACTGGTAATCAAACGAAAGCCCGGATCATCATCAATAAGTAGAATTCTGTTTCGATTTTGACTTTTGGGGTGTTCAATGGCTGCGGCATCAGGTTCGGTTGCGCTAGCAAAAGCTGAGGTTTCTTTGTGTAAAGCCTCCATAACTGCGGGTAATTCATCAATCATGGCTTGTAACACGTCTTCGGCACCTTGCGTATTCCCTTGCCTGCCGATGGTTTCCAGTGTCGCGGCGTTTGTATCCAGGGCTTTTGCACCCAGATTGCCGCAGGAGGATTTAAAATTGTGTGCAATGCTGGCGAGACTGGCGGCATCGTCATTACTGACGGCATCTCTTAGTTGGGCAAGTTCCTGATGTGCTGAGTCCAAAAATAAAGCGATGGCTTTATCGAGCAAGTTTTCCCCATTGGCTGTTGTTAAAGGACGTAAGTTTTCAAGCGCAACAGGATCTAGCATGGTAGTAGGATTTTGTTTTTTAGCATATTTCGTATGGATGCTAGCGTCATTTTTTAAAACTGTTTGCTTGAGAGGCAACCATTTTTTTAATGTTTGTTGTAATTGCCTGCGAGTATAAGGCTTACTGAGATAACCGTCCATTCCAGAGGCGTTACATTGTTCGATTACGCCTTTTTGCACGTCTGCTGTCAATGCAATAATCGGCGTATGCACCAGATTATGAGCTTGTTCGCGTTGTCTTATTTGGGTTGTTGCTGCAAAGCCATCCATGCCGGGCATGTGACAATCCATCAAAATGAGATCAAATACTGTATTGGCGGTAATATCTACTGCTTCAAAGCCATTTTGGGCGACTTGAACTTCGCAGCCGATAACTTTCAGTATGCCTTTTGCAACTTCCTGATTAATAACATTATCTTCTGCCAATAAGATGTTTCCAAGCAGTTGCATCTCATCTTCATTGGGTTGCTGCTCTGGATAATTAGCGAGCTGTTGACCTTTTGGATCGAAAACATTAAACAAGGTCCCCAATAAACGTTTTTGAATAATAGGTTTGTTGAGAAATGCGTTGATGCCATATTGACTGTATTGAATGGGATCAATTGCAATATTTGCTGATCCTAAAACGATCACAGTTAGCGGTGGAATGCGGACTTCCATGCGAATGGCAAGGGCGGTTGTCAGTCCGTCCATGCCGGGCATCTGATAATCCAATAACACGCAAGGATAAGGATTATCGAGTCTCGCCGCTTCTATCAATGCTTTGAGCGCGGCACTGCCACTTTCTACGCAGTGACAGCGTAGTCCCCAATGGGTAAGTTGTTCGTAAAGAATGGTTCGATTCGTCTCATTATCATCAACCACTAGAACCGGCTGGTCTTGCAAAACGCTGACATCTATATGATGAGCGGACGGTGCTTCCGCAATGAAATTCATAGGAATGCTAAAAAAGAAGCAAGAACCGTGACCTACGCGACTTTTAACAGTCAATTCACCGCCCATCAGAGCGACTAATTGTTTTGAAATAGTGAGACCTAAGCCCGTACCTCCGTAGGAACGGGTGGTTGAGCTGTCAGCTTGAGTAAAGCTATCGAATATTTGGGCTTGTTGTTCTTCGGGTATACCTAAGCCAGTGTCGATGACTTCAAACAGCAGTCTTTTAGTGTGTGACGCTTCTGAACCAGCAAGCCAACTGACTTTTAGCTCAATTTTGCCTTGTTCGGTAAACTTTAGTGCGTTGCCGAGCAGGTTAACTAATACTTGTCTGAGCCGTTCTTCGTCGGCCTTGACTTTTCCGGATAGATCGCAGGGCAAGTTTAATATTAACTCAAGTTTTTCGCGTTCAACCTGAGTTGATAACATTTCTGCTGTTTCTTCAAGCAGTTGGCGCAGATCAAACTCTTTGCACATCAACTGGAATTTTCCAGATTCAATTTTGGAGAAATCGAGAATGTTGTTGATGATGCCGATCAGCGATTTTGCCGAACGAAACGTGGTTTCTGCCAGTTGTTGCTGGCGTAGACCAAGCTCAGAGTGAAGCAATAGTTCCGTCATACCGAGAACACCGTTCATTGGCGTACGGATTTCGTGGCTCATCGTTGCCAAAAATTCACTTTTGGCTTTGCTGGCGGCTTCCGCTTTGTGGGCAAGCTCGAACGCTTCATTGGTTTTGTTTTGCAGATCCAAGGTACGTTGGGTAACTTGCTCTTCCAAAATATCACGATGCGCTAAAACTTCCTTTTGATAAAGTGCCAAATCCTGCGACATGCTATTAAAAGATTGGGCAAGTTCAGCAATCTCATCGGTTTTTGAAGAAATCGTCAGTTCTTTGCCAAAATCACCCTTGGCAATTGCTTGCGTGGCTGAAACCAGTTTTTTTATCGGCTGGGTGATACGCCGTGTTTGCCACAAGGTTAAAAGGATACCCAGAATGATGGTGAACGGTGCAATTAGTAAAGTTTGTACTAAAAAGCGCCGAGATTCCTTGTAAATGCTGGCCTGGCTAATGCCTAATTGCACGTAACCGATAACTTCTGGATCATCCAAATGCGGACGTGTCGTCGTAAAATCCTGCTCAAGGCTAGTTCCTGGCATTCCTGCCCGGATATAAACAGGGGTGATGATATTGATGAAGTTTTTGCCTTTAGTGTCAGTGTATTCGCTGGTTTGAGTCTGGTCGATGGGCGATTTGCCTTCAGTTAATAGCGGCAGTTTAGCTAAACCGTGCTGGTTTTTTTGGGTTATGGCTAATCTATCTTTATTGTAAACAAGGATATAAGCGATGTCCCGATTGTCTTCCAAACTTTGCAGCGATTGCCCGATGGCTTCCTGATTTTCGGTATACACGCCATAAACGAGGTTTTTGGAGAGCATAATGGCGATTTCTTCGCCGTGTGCGGTAAAGTTTTTGAAGGTACTGATTTGATGCTGCCAGATAATATAACCGCCAGTGAGCAAAGCGGTCAGCGTAATCAGAAAAATAGTCAGGATATTAAATTTGGAAGCGATTGATCTCAAACGATTGATCTCAGCAGTAGTTGGGTAATTAATTGAAGACCATTTTAGCGTTTTTTAGTAGTTCTTCAGGAATTTCCAGATTCATGTGTTCAGCAATCTTGGCATTAATAGTATAGGCGACTTTGCGCGGATGTTCAGGCGGAATAGTCCGTACAGATGCGCCACCCAACAATTTTTGTGCCAAGCCAGCACATTGTTTGCCTATATCGTCATAATCCGAGGACAGCGCGTAAAGCGCGCCGGATTTAACCCAGTTATCAGACAGTCCAACCAAAGGTACTTTATTTCTGAAAGAGGCCAATAGCACTTCTTTTGCCGTGTTAACGGACATGACTGTTTCATCTGGGATGGCAAATAGCACTTCGACATTGCTGGCAAGCTGCTCCAGGGCATAAGGTAGTTCTTTAGGTGAGTCTACCTTTATGGGAACCAGTTTAAAGCCCACTTGTTGACCATTTGCAATAGCGGTCTGGACATTTGCGGCGTTTTCATCAGGGTTAAACAAGATTGCGACGGCTTTTTGCTGCGGAAAAAACTTTTTTAGCCACTGGAATTGGATTTTTGACGAATAACCAAGACTTACGCCGGTTATATTAGCCGCTTGCCTGAATACATCGTCTTTAAGCACCATTGTGGACACAATAGGAATGCGGGAGGTCTGCTGGCTTGCCCACTTCGTTGCGTCGTTGCCCAAGGCATAAATCAAGTCGGGTTTGATCTGATCTATTTCTTTAAGTCCTGATAAAGTGACTTGTGATAAGACAAGCTCAGTAAATTTCAGCGAATTATGCGCGGAGATTTGCTCTTTAAAGCCCCGTATCGCTTGTTGATAAGGCTCATCATTCGAGCCAGCAACGACCAAAATATGGGACGTTTTATCAGCGAGTAACGGATTAGCCCACACGCAAAAGAGGATGAATGCGGCGAGCAATCTTTTGTGTGTTGATAAATTAAAAAGCATAAATCGAAAACATTGTGATCCAACTGTAAAAGTACAGATTAAAGCCTGCCCCTCAGTTCTGCAATTAGTACAAATACTTAGTGCGTGGCTAACAATCGATTTATTATCGAATATCACTGGGATTTCTTTCGGTTTTGGGTTTTTTAAGGGAAAATTGTGATTTAACTATAGTTTAAAAATCCATGCTTCCCTTAACTCTGAAGGTTAAGCCGTCCTGTTGTATGGCATTTTGGACGTGATCGGCTGAAGCGGGATCAAAATAACGTTCGTCGAAGAGATTGTAAGCACCCGCCGATAACTCTAGCCCTTTAACCCAGTTTTGGGTGTAAACGGTGAGATTGCTGATGACATTATCACCTACTCTGCCCCCTGTAGTATTTCCGTTGACTGGTTTTGGTGGGGTTTTTCGGCTGCTCATAAATTGCGTTTCAAAACCCACAAACACCTTGTCTTGCCATAGCGGGGCTATAAGATTGACCTTAATCATGTGTTCAGGCGAGTTGGTCAAGCGTTCGCCAGTTTTTTGATTGGTGGTTTCTTGCCAAGAATAACTGAGTCGCCCCTGAAAACCGTCCCCCCAAGTATTCTCGATTTGGGTTTCAACGCCTATGGATTCGACATCACCAATGTTTTGATACTGCGATTGAGTACCTTTCAGAGCTGAACTGATATTATCAGCGATCTTTGTATGAAACACGTTGAATTCGCCGCGTAGCTGTTGGGTAAAATAATGCTCAACAATAAATTCTAGGGTATCCAGTTTTTCAGGTTGTAAGCTTGGGTTGGGGGTAATACTACCAACGGTATTATGTAGTTCAGCTTGATTAGGTGCTCTGAAAGCCTGACCATACAGCAGCTTGAAGGTCGTACTTTGCCACGGATTGTAGATTAAACCAGCGCGCGGGTTGATGGTATTGCCAAAAATACTGTAATAATCAAAGCGCACCCCAGCGTTCAGGGTCAGTTCGTCAGTAATGGCATAATCATCTTGGACAAATAGCGCCCATTGATAGGTTTTTTCATCCGAATTCAATAATGTGATATTAGGATTAAAAAAAGTCTGGAATTGATGGAAATTATCTTGATATTGTCCGCCTACGGTGATGTGGTGGTCATTCCACATCAGCTTCCTAGCTTCCAGTTCAAAACGCCACCAATCGCTATTGACTAGTGATGTATTAATTGTTGACCCTAAAATTGAAGGATCTAGGGGCAATTGCCCCTTAAATCGGTAGTTATTATAAGAAACTCGTGATTGTAAATTGAGTTGGTTTTCAAAGGTATGGTCGTATTTTAATTCAAAAAAAGTGGCTTGATCATGTGCGTTTAGGTTTGGGTTATTAAACAGACCACCTAATTGAGCGGTAGGGACATCTTTGTTCCTGTTAACATCGAAAAATCGCCATAAGCGGCTTTCAGCATTAATTTACGGTCACGTTCGCCATCATTGCCAATGCTCAGGCCGTTATTCGTGGCAGGGCTGTCAAATTCCTTGAAGAATAATTTGTCATAACCTTGGCTGTCATACCAAGTGCCGGTCACAAAGGCTTCCAGGCCATTTTTGAAGCGGTTGCCAACACTCATACTGGTTTTATGGGTGTCATTACTGCCATAAGAGTATTTGATATTGGCACCGTGTTGGTCACGTCCACGTTTGGTAATGATATTAATTACTCCGAATACCGCGCTAGTGCCATATAGTGAGGAGCTGGGACCACGCACCACTTCTATTCGCTCAATAATGTCTAGGTCAACCGGAAAGCCTTCAGAAGTATCAAAAGCATCAAACATACTGTCATTAAAGCGATGACCGTCTATCAGTAGCAACAAGCGGCTGTTGTAGTCTGATGGCAAACCGAAACCACGCGCCCCAGCATACCCATAAGTGCGGTCGCTGGTATTATAAAATCCTCTTAGGCTATTAAGAATTTGACCGAAAGTACGGTAGCCATATTTTTTAATTTCATCACCCGTCACTATGCTGATGGATGCGGGGGCTTTAGTGACTTTTTGCTCATACTTAGAGGCACTGTAAACCGAGGGAATGTCTGCAAAGAGCTGTGCGGTACTGTCGTCCGTTATAGGTTTTATGGTTGCTAGGTCATCTTCAGCAAAGGCTAAAGGTTGCAAAAGCATAATGCCAATACTTAAGGTCAATCTTACTTGTATGTAGAGCTTCATTAGATGCCACAAAGTCAATCGCTGATAGGTTCAACTATAGATGAATTTGAGTTTAAGTGGAATTATTATGCAGATATTTTTGTGTAATCATTTGACTAACGTCCTGAATTAACTGTTTTTTAAGCGGTTTGAAAAAGCCCTTCGGTAAATTCAGGGAAAACAAATCGAATCATAAGCGAAATCAACTTGTTTAGCATTTTCTTAAGACTATCAATCATTAAATTAAGGGGATTCCCAGCAAGAACTTGATTCGTTGCTAGACTAAGTGATTCTTATACTCTTAAAACCACCCAGCTTCGGAACTATTACTTTGAGTAAGCCAGCAACTGATGATTACGCACGCTCCCTAAAGGCTATTACACATGCGCTAGATTTAGGGATTATTCAATTGAAAGTTGAGTCAGATACTTATAATGGACGCATCGTAAGAGTGCAGGATAAAGATTTGATCCATTTCGGAAATTGTAGCTATGTGGGGCTTGATACCTGTGAGGCGGTGAAGATTGGAAGTATCGACGCGATTACACGGTACGGCAATCTGTTTGCTAGCTCACGCCAATACATAGGTTTAGGTTTAAATGAAGAGCTTGAGGCACTTTTGGATCAAATCACGGGTTATCATACCTTGGTGACACAAACCACCTCTTTAGGGTCTTTATCAGCCATTCCTATACTAGTATCGTCCAATGACTTGATTGTTATGGATCATCAACTTCATGCCAGCGTACAAAATGCGGCGAAAATTGCCCAAACCCAAGGCACTAAGGTAGGTATGATCCGCCACAGCAATATGGATGCGCTTGAGGATGTTATTAAAAAGCAGCATAACAAATACGAAAAAATTTGGTATATGGCTGATGGCATTTACTCCATGCTAGGTGATGGCTGTCCTATTGAACAAATGTATGAGCTAATGGATCGCTATCCGAACTTTCATTGCTATGTTGATGATGCACACGGTATCAGTTGGATAGGTAAACATGGCAGAGGACTAATGTTGCAGAAAAAACCCCTGCATCCCCAAATGGTATTGGCAATGTCCCTGGCTAAAGGATTTGGATGTTGCGGTGGTGTTTTGGTCTTTCCTAATACTGAAACCCGTCAGTTAGTAAAAAATCTGGGTTCATCATTACTTTATAGTGGTCCAATACCCACGCCAGTATTGGGTGCTTGTATTGCATCTGCCAAGCTGCATTTGACGGATGAGATAACGATTAGGCAAAATGTTTTGCATGCTTTGATTAAGTTTTTCAGGGAACATGCTCATGCAAACGAGCTACCTCTGGTTAACCATAGCTTTTCGCCCATTTTTTATTTTGGGGCGGGATCACAAGATAATGCTTACCAGATAGTAAAAAGAATGCTGGATGCAGGATTTTTTACCTGTATTTGTAATTATCCACTTGTACCCCAAAAAAACGCTGGCGTGCGGATGTGTCTTACCACGCACTTGACCTTCAATGATATTGAAAGTGCCTTGTCAACTATGGCAACGATAGTAAGCGAATTGGAACGTGACGGTAAACTTAATAGAGAAAAAATATTCCAGGATTTCCGCGCCTTAGAGGTGTTGTAAAGAATTTTGATTAGCAATCATTAGTGTGGTGTAGCGGAATTAAGGCTTGTATCCAGTCAAAGACTGTTAAGTTTGGCTACTTGAGCCTAAATTTTATTCTGTAATTCCGAGGATAGTTGAGTTTAGGTATCGTATCTTGCTTTAGTGACATGGCAATTTATAACGCTAATCGCTAAAAAACCTTTTGCATCTGGAAAAAGGAGATTTTTGGATTTTTAAGCTTCTCGGAAGGTTTTGGACGATTAATCCCCTGATCTAACATCAAATTCAATCTTCCAACGCGTGTTGTCTTTTTGGGACACGGCTTGCAGTTCAAGCGTGCCGATTTCCGTAACCGCCGCGCACAAATGGACGGGGACGACTTCACCTGACCTACGACCTTCTTTGGCTAAGGTGATTTCGATTTCAGCCAGTTCTGAGAGTTCATTGCGGTTCCAGCGGTTTAACCGCGTTCCTACCCTGTCTTCACGGCGAGTTGTAGAGGCAAAAAAGCGAAACCGCACTGGTTCGCCAATCACCAAACCAAATTCTTCGTTTGGCAGTTCCTGTTGCGTCCCTTCTTCCATGCCAAAGGGGGCGATACATAAGGCCTGGATTTCTGGCGGAATGCCAGGGACAGAAGGCATGGCGCTTTCGATGCCGACGTAATAGGATGCGGCTGCACCGCCTTTGATGCGTACGCCTTTGCCTTTGCGGACAAATCCGTAATAAGCTGCACCCCTGGCAACGGCGAGGTCAAGGTCAGTGCCGGATAACAGCCGTGCTGGTGAGGATTGTTCCTCCTGCAACCAGCCATTCAATACAGACATCAAGCGGTCAGCCAAGGATTCTGCCTTTAACACGCCGCCATTAAACAGCACGGCAGTTGGGTGTATGAAGGTGGCATTCTCTGCTAGTTTGATGCCTTCCAGCTCCCCAGTTGCGCGTTGTTGTTTGGCTAGGAATGCAGCGAGATGCCTGGTGATACCTGCATCTTGGGCATACGGCAAGCCTGATGTCCTTAATCCCGTTCGGGCGCGGATAACAGGCCGTGCATTGGCGGCAACAATAGGCAAAAAACCCTCCACCAAGACATTATTGACTTCATCACGGGTAAGTTCTGTCCGTAATGTGCCACCGATTAACGAAGAACCCCTGTTTGCAATCACGATTGGGGCGACATCCATCGTCAGGTTATTGAGCAGTTTTTCTTTCGCATCGCGGCAACTGTGCGTCAACGCTTGAAATTGCCAGGGTTGCAGTGGTTTGTCTTCCGTCTCCACTTTGACCTTCACAGTATACGCAAGCGCCAAGTCCATATTGTCTCCGCCGAGCAAGATATGGTCGCCAATCGCCACACGGGTCAATTCCAGGTTGCCGTCGCTTTCAGTGACGGCGATTAACGACAGGTCAGTCGTGCCGCCGCCAATGTCTATGACGAGAATAATATCGCCGACATGGACTTGCTTGCGCCAATTATCATGATTTTTTTCGATCCAGCTATAAAACGCGGCTTGCGGTTCTTCCAGCAAAATCGCATGACCAAGACCAACCACGCGTGCTGCTTCTACAGTAAGCTCACGAGCTGCCGGATCAAACGAGGCAGGTACGGTAATGACAACATCTTGCTGTTCCAGCGGTGCATCGGCATGTTGAAATAACCACGCGCTTTTGAGATGCTGAAGATAAGCGATGGTCGCTTGGAACGGCGAGATACGCTCCACTTCTTCGGGCGCATCGGAAGGCAAAATCGCCGCTTTGCAATCGACACCGGAATGGCACAGCCAACTCTTGGCACTGGACACCAAACGGATTGGCGTTTTGCTGCCCATGTTACGGGCAATTTCGCCTACCAAATGTTGGGGCTTGTTCGTCCACGGCAGGACGGCTGTACCTTCGGCAAGTTCCGCAGCGTGGGCTTGGTAGATAAAGGACGGCAATTGCAACTTATCTTCAACCGTTCCTGGAGCGGTAAGTTGGGGTATTGGCATGACTTGCTGTGTAAACTTATCATCGTTTAAGTTAGCAAGGTCGGAATATGACATGACGCAATGGGTCGTGCCTAAATCAATTCCAACGGTATATTTTGGCATATTAGGGCGATTCATCAGGAATTATGGATGTATGTAAATGAAATTGCTAAGAATTATAAGGGTTATAACTCAATTTCCGCCGCCGCCACAATATTAGGATTATGACCCTGCGTCAGTTTTGGCAAACGCACTTCAGTGACTTGCCAGCCCTTATGAACCAAACTGCCCGTAAATGGCGCATTACCCACAATATTGCCCGTTAATCGAATAGCGGCGGCATCAAAGCCGACAGGAACGGTAATGTTGCTGCCTTCCTGCTCTGAACGGATGGGTGCAAGGCTGAAATGCTCGTTGAGAGCCTTATTGCAACCATCATGTACCACCCGTGCGGCAGCGCCAATATCAGCATCGTTGTAGGCGGTAATATCCTCTTTAAGAAAATCAATAAACCGTGCTTCTTTTTGCAATAAACCCAGCACTTGCAAGGCAGCATCCGGCGTGTATTCCTTGAGGATGACAGGTTCTGGCATCGGTGCTTGCACTATTTTTTCGACTTCAATGATTTTTTCGATGATTTTGACGGTAGGCTCAATAATTTGTGCTTGCAAAGGTTGGGTGATAGCGGCTTGGAAAGCGGTCTTATTTCGGCTTCGGCTGAATAGCAAAAGCAGCAGCAATAAGATGACAATTGCCATCAACACCACTACTGTAGCAGCCAAACCCACATGCCAGATGTCAAACGTGGTCGGTCTAAGCGACAAATCAACTGTCATTGTCGTGTTCAGGGTTTCAAGATAACTCATGGCTGACCTGCTTTTCGAGCGGCTTGCTCAAACATTAATCCTTGTAAAGCGTTACGTGTTATCTGCATACGGATTTGCCGCAAATGACGGTCTGCAATCACACCAGGCACTTTTTCAGCCAGATAAACTTCCCGTATTTTTGATAGCACAGGTTCGCAATACTTGATGATTTCGTCTGTCGCATTGCGACTGTCCATTTTCAGGTACGCTGGCTTCTGCATTTGTTCGCCGACACATTTTTTATATTCGTATTTAGATTCCTGTATTTTTTTGATAGTGGCATCGGTAATTGTCGTATTCTGCCATTCTTCAGCGGCTTGTTCAGCAGTAGCGGTAACTGAAAATAACAAAATGCTAACTAACAGGACGCTGGAAAAAATAACTGTTTTCATAGTGTTCCACTTAATGAGGTAAGGTAATCTTAACGTAATTTTACGCGAGTTGAGCGTAAATGAATATCGCTATCCGCAAGTGGCGATAACACGAATGCAGGCAGGGCTGATGATTATGCCTCAGCTTTTTTGCAATATTGGCGATACGGTTTTTAGTGGATTGCTCTGGCTTAAATGCCTTATCATTTCACATCGCCACCTTTTCTGGTCGCTATTATCTTAAATCTGGGGCTGTTGATGAAAAACGTGCTTGTTCTGTTTGTGATTTTGTTGCCACAGATAATATTTGCTGCACCGGTATTATCCGTAAACCAAGTTGCACCAGGCATTTATGTGCATTGGGGTGTACAAGAGTTTTCTGACACTAAAAATCATGGGGCTATTGCCAATATTGGCTTTAT
This sequence comes from Methyloglobulus sp., assembly GCF_964779595.1. Classification (NCBI taxonomy): domain Bacteria; kingdom Pseudomonadati; phylum Pseudomonadota; class Gammaproteobacteria; order Methylococcales; family Methylococcaceae; genus Methyloglobulus; species Methyloglobulus sp. The sequence continues at coordinate 14,089 of NZ_CBAROL010000023.1, read as the reverse complement.
TGTCGGTCAGCGTTGTGTGGCTGTGGTTGATACGGGCGGCAATCCAGAGCAGGGCATGGCGTTGAAGAACGCTATAGATAACACCACATCTAAGCCGATTTGCTATGTAATTAACACCCACGTTCATCCCGACCATATCTATGGCAATTCGGCGTTCAAAAACACGGGTGCAAAGTTTGTTGGGCATGAAAAACTGGCACGGGCGATGTCAGTTCGTGGTGATTATTACATCCAAAAAGCACCGGAATTACTGGGCATAACCTTAACTGATGAGGATATTATTCCACCTGAAATTGCTGTAAGCGGTGAGCTAGATCTCGATTTGGGTGAGCGCATTCTAAAACTGACCGCGCATCCAGCCGCGCATACCGATAACGATCTGAGCGTGTATGATCCGCAAACCGATACCTTATGGTTGTCTGATTTGCTATTTATCGAACATTTGCCTTCTGTTGATGGTAGCCTTAAAGGCTGGTTAACAGAATTGGACAAGTTAGAGAGTAAATCCTATAAAATAGTCATTCCAGGACACGGTTCCTTGGTTAACGATTGGCCGAAAAGTATGATGCCGGAAAAAGCATACCTAAGTGCTTTACTTGCCGAAGTAAGGGCTGCGATAAAAAAAGGTGTGTTTTTGGAAGATGCGGTTGCAACGATTGGAGTATCTTTTAAGGGAAAATGGAAGTTGTTCGACAAATTCCACCGCAAAAACGTAACCAAGGCCTATGCGGAATTGGAATGGGAGGATTAGCCAACGGGTAATCGTCTTTGCACAGTAAACCTTACACCCATAATATAAATTGTATTCATGAGAATTGTTTTATTTTCCACCCTAATTATTTTACTCAGCGGCTTGTGTGGCTATTTGACAAACCTACCTCAAGATGTAGGGTTGGATGTCCCAGATGGGAAGCTCAACAGCCTGTCTTTTGCACCATTTCGGGAAGGTCAAAGCCCGTTACTGTTGCAATTCCCCTCGCCAGAACAAATCGACGAAGATTTGAAATTGTTGGCGGACAAAACCCACACCATCCGCACCTATTCCAGCTCACTAGGTATGAAGGTTATCCCAGAATTGGCACGCAAACATGGCTTGAACATGATACAGGGCGCATGGATTGGTTATTTGCCGGAAGATTCCCGTATGGAAATAGAAGCGTTAGTTGCGTCTGCTAATGCCAATCCTGATGTCATCAAACGTGTTATGGTCGGCAACGAAGTATTACTGCGTGGAGAAAGAACGCCGGAGGAACTGGTCGAATACATCCGCGAAGTTAAAAAACGCATCAAGCAGCCGGTAAGCTATGCCGACGTTTGGTCGATGTACATGAAACACCCTGATTTAATTAAGGAAGTTGACTTCATTACCATCCATATCCTGCCGTATTGGGAAGACGAGCCGATTTCGGTTGAAAATGCCCCAGCGCATATTGAGCGCATTTATAAGCAAGTCCGAAAAGAGGCCGAAACCATTTCACCAGGTAAACCTATTCTCATCGGTGAATCCGGTTGGCCTAGTGTCGGCAAGCAGCGCGGTTGGGCAGTTCCCAGTGTGGTTAATGAGGCGGCATTCATTCGTGGTTTGTTGAAAGTGGCTGCTGATAATCATTTTGATGTCAATATCGTCGAGGCCTTTAACCAATCCTGGAAAAGCGAGTTGGAAGGTGTAATCGGTGCAAATTGGGGATTATTTTCGGTAGATCGCGAAGAAGTTTTTCCGTTGACTGGAAAAGTCTATGAAAACGTGAAATGGTTTAATCAATTTCTGCTTGCATCGCTCTTAATGCTTTGTTGTACTGCTTTCTATGCCAAAAAACTGCACCAGCAGTCTTCGACTAACACCTTCTTTTTCCTTGTGTTTATTCAAGTGCTTTGCGCCTTACTGGTGTTTCATGGCGATAAATCCTGGTACACCAGCTACGATGACTGGCAAAGGATGAAAGCCGTGCTAATCGTATTGTTGAATATCGTTGTTGCTGGCTTGCTTACCTACAGAGCAAGCAAGATGCTCATAGACGAAAAGACAAATAAAACCGCAACCCTTGCGCTTAACACGGTTTATTTCATCGTGATTGCGTTAGCATTATATAAAACCTACGTATTAGCAGTAGACGGGCGTTACACCAGTTTTCCGTTTGAACTAGCCGTAATACCGGTAGCTGGATTGTTAGGATTATTCTGCATTCGTTGTTTAGTTAATCAACAAGTCGCTTTATCGAACTTTAATTTCGCTAGATTAATAGATGCCAATGCTGCAAATAATCAGCAACATAAGTACATAGGCTGGTTAATTCTGTTCTATATGGTGGGTTTAATAGTCGGAGAAATCAGGGCTTTTATGATTGGTCGTGATTTTATACAGGCATACCCTGAACTTGGGGAAAGGCTGGGCTGGGCGGTCACGTTCACCTTAAGCAACTGTCAATTACTGAGCTGGTTAGCCTGTCTTGCTGTTCTAACGCTATCTCTTTTAACAAGGTTAAAACAACCTTAGCCTACTCGTCGCCTCTATCGAAGTGTTCCTTAGATACTTTCAACAACACGAAAACAGCACCAGCACCACCTTGTCTTGGTGATGCTGAACAGAAAGCCTGTACGTCTTTGTGTTGCCTTAACCAACGGTTGCTGTGGTTTTTGAGAACGGGATGCGGGTCAGAAGAGCGGTAGCCTTTGCCGTGGATAATATGAACACAGCGATAACTGCGCTGTGTACTGACATGCAGGAAGTCCAGTAGCTGTTGTTTTGCTGCGTTGCTGTTCAGTCCGTGCAAATCAATTTCCGCTTGCACACCAAAAAATCCCTTACGTAATTTTGCAAGGACGCTGTTTTGTATGCCGGGTGCGGTATAGCTAAGAGTCTCTTCATGGCTTACGTTGTCAAGATTTTGCTCGATGTCGTCGTACCAATCTTCATTCAGATCATAGGGTTGTGGCTTTGGATAAGGTTTTGGCTGATCTGGCTTTAATTCGATTTTGTCGCTTTTTACAGAGCGTACGTTTCCTACGGATTGTCGAAACAGGTCACTATCTTTTGGACTAATGGTTTTTTTTGTCACGAAAGCTGGTTTTGTTGTCCAAAATTGATACTATTGTTGGATTTTATAGCGTAACCCGCAACTAGGCGATGATTAATGTACATTTTGTTAAGCAATGATGATGGCTACTTGGCTGAAGGGCTGTCTGCATTGGCAAGTGCATTAGGTCAATATGCTGAAATATCGGTGGTTGCTCCCGATAAAAACCGCAGTGCGGCAAGTAACTCGCTGACCTTGGAAATGCCGCTTCGTGCTTCAGTAGGGGAAAATGGCTTTATCAAGGTGGATGGCACACCGACGGATTGCGTACATTTGGCGATTACTGGATTGTTGGAGAAAGAACCCGATATGGTGTTTGCTGGTATCAATCATGGCGGCAATTTGGGTGATGATGTGCTGTATTCCGGTACTGTCGCCGCTGCTACAGAAGGGCGGTTTTTAGGATTGCCTGCGGTTGCCATTTCTTTGGCAGGAAACAGTGGCGAAGTGACGCACTTTGAAACTGCCGCGCATGTCGCAGTCACAATATTGAAACAATTGATCGACAAGCCTTTGCCCAAAGACACTATTCTTAATGTCAACGTACCGGATATTGCTATTAGGGATTTGAAAGGCTATCAAGCCACGCGGCTAGGTCAACGGCATAAATCAGAACCCGTCATTACAGGCAAAGATCCTCGCGGACGGCTTATTTATTGGGTAGGGCCGCCGGGCGCAGAACAGGATGCCGGGGTAGGGACTGATTTTTACGCCATTAGCACAGGTTATGTGTCGGTAACTCCGTTACAATTAGATTTGACTTGGTACAGCCGTATCGAAGAATTAAGTGCCTGGTTGCCCAAGGAGCATACGCAATGACCCAAAGCCTACAAGGAATAGGCATGACCTCGCAACGAACCCGTGACCGCATGGTTAACCGCTTGATCGAGCAAGGCATACGTAACAAAAAAGTATTGGATGTGATGCGGAACACGCCCCGACATATCTTTGTTGATGAAGCTTTGGCGAGTAGGGCTTATGAAGATACCGCCTTACCTATCGGTCATAACCAGACCATTTCCCAACCTTACATTGTTGCCAGAATGACTGAGCTTTTGCTAAAAGCGGGACACTTGTCGAAAGTGCTTGAGATAGGAACGGGTTGTGGTTACCAAACCGCCATCCTCGCGCAATTGGCGGATCATGTGTATTCCGTCGAGCGAATTCTGCCGTTACAGCGAAAAGCCAAGGGCTATCTTTGGGACATGAAGATTAAGAATGTCAGTTTTATACATAATGACGGTGGTTGGGGCTGGCCTGAGTATGCTCCGTTTGACGGTATTTTGGTCAGCGCAGCGCCACCTGAAATACCCGAAACTTTGCTGCAACAAATGGCAATGGGTGGTGTGATGGTGATACCAATCGGCGAGGGTGGCAGACAAACACTACAACGTGTCATACGCTCCGAAAAGGGTTATGAAGCTGAAGAGTTGGAGTCGGTGAGTTTTGTACCGTTTTTATCAGGACGGGAATGATTTTGTCTAATTGCTGGGTGCGAGCTCAAAAATAATCAATTCCGCCGTTTCTGCACCGACATTTTCAACTGCCATTAACTTGCCAGATTCCCAAAACACTTCACCGACCGAGTAGGTATTGACTTTGCCATCCTCAGTCACTTTGAGCTTACCTTTGACGACATAACGTGGACCAGGCCCTTCATGGGTGTGCCAAGGCGTTTTGAAAGCGGGTGGGAAAGTGACGCGTATCACTTTGGAATTGATACTCTTGCTAGGCAATTCGACCGTATTTTCCATCAGCGTTGTCCTGATTAACCCTGGTTTGGCATCATCAGCAGAAACTGCTTCCACCACAACAAATAACGGCAATAACAGCGCAACGGTGATAAAACTCCGAGCAGGGTTGTAGATAAAATTAGCCAAAAGACTGCCTTTTGGCTCAGGGTTTTGTGGTTTCATCGTTATTTTCTCCAATTACTGTGCCGAGTCAGGTTGCGATAATGGTTCAGATTGCTTTCTTGATCCGCTCCAACGCATTCTGTAAATTAGCCATGCTAGTCGCAATAGAAATTCTAATATGCCCAGGTGTGCCAAATGCAGAACCTGGCACTAATGCAACACCTGCTTTTTCGATCAAATATTCAGAAAATGCAAGATCGTCTTCAATGCCATCCAGCCGAGCAATTAATTTTTTGACATCTGGGAACACGTAAAAAGTTCCATCCGTAGGAATACATTCGATGCCATCTATGGAGTTTAATTCAGCGAAAACATAATCATGGCGTTTCTTGAATTCAACGCACATCCGGTCGATAAAGCTTTGATCGCCAGTCAAAGCCGCTTCGGCAGCAACTTGCGAGATAGAAGTTGGGTTGGAGGTGCTTTGCGATTGGATGGTACACATCGCTTCAATCAAATCCGCTGGACCACCCGCATAGCCGATACGCCAGCCGGTCATGGAATAGGCTTTCGATACGCCATTCATTACCACGGTACGGTCATAAAGCTCAGGATGCGCGTTCAGGATATTGACGAATGTGCCTTTTTCCCAAAGGATGTGTTCATACATATCGTCCGTGGCGATGATGATGTTGGGGAAATCCTTTAGCACATCGCCTAACGCTTTTAGCTCATCAAAAGAATAAGCAATGCCAGAAGGATTAGATGGGCTATTGATAAAGATCAGCCGCGTTTTAGGGGTAATTGCCTTGCGTAGCTGATCCGGCGTGATCTTAAAGCGTTGTTCTTGCGTCGTTTCGATAATGACAGGAACGCCATCCGCCAGCAACACCATGTCGGGATACGATACCCAATACGGCGCAGGGATAATGACTTCATCACCTGGATTTAGCAAAGCTTGGGTTAGGTTGTAAGAACTTTGCTTACCGCCGCAGGATACCAAGATTTGTTTAGGCGTGTAATCCAGACCGTTGTCATTTTTAAACTTAGCAATGATTGCTTTTTTCAAGCCAGGTGTGCCATCGACGGCTGTGTATTTTGTAAAGCCGTTATCCAAAGCTTTGACGGCAGCGGCCTTGATGTGTTCTGGCGTATCCATGTCGGGTTCGCCTGCACCCAGCCCGATAATATCTTTGCCCACTGCCCGCATAGCTGCGGCACGGGCGGTAATTGCCAAGGTTGGTGAAGGTTTAACTTTTTTAACTCTGTTCGAAAGTGTAATGCTCATAATCCGCTGTGTTTTGCTGTGTTCAAATTGCTTATAATTATAACCTAGCTCAGGTGGATTGCTAAAAAATGTCCATAAAAGGAACGTTCGTAGTGGTTCAAGATTTTGCGTTTCTACATTTTATCGTTTCTACGCTCCGGCGTGGGAATCGAATGTGCAAGTGTTTTTTATTGGGAAGAAATAAAAGCGCATCAGCGACTACATATTGCGCCGAATGATAGCTGGCAAACATGTGATATTATTGTATCGTAAGGATATTGCAGCTTATTAATTGCATACTGTTGGCGCACATTTAACTCTATCGATACGAAAATATTTAATAGACATTGAACCTTTCTGACCTTTTTAGTCATATACGGGTGTCAACAAAATTTGAAATTTCATCAGTGAGGCTAATTCAAGCCTAAAGGCGTTATTTTTACCAACGAGGATTTTTATGAGATCATTAAAACACAGAGAATTGGCTTTTTTACTGGTGGGCAGCATAGCCGCAGCAACACCTGCGTTCGCAAAGGACGGTTCAGACAATAACGGTTCAAACGGAAGTTCCGGCAATTCTTCATCTGGCACTTCAACTATGTCTTGTAGTATCTCCAGGAGCAGTTCTAGCTCAACTTCGAGTTCTAGCGCAAGTTCTAGTTCTTCATCGAGTTCTAGCTCAAGTTCTAGAACCAAGTGCCGTCTTGCAGCGAGCATTACTTCGGATGTGGTCAAAGCATCTTTTAAACGAACCTCTAGCCATAAGGGTAGCAGGCAAAGACTTGAGCTTAAAATTAAGGTTAAAAATGGGTTGATTACCCAAAGTAATTTCGATAATGACATCAGCACTTTAAGTGCCATCTTCCCAAGTGGCTAAGTCTGTGAATTGGCAGGCACAGGTGAGTCCAGAAGAACGTTTACCTATCAACTCAGAGCCAGATCACGGGATGGCAACCTTCATATGAGAGTGGGTTCTTGCCTAACATCACTTGGTGGCATACCCTTGACTACTATCCCTGTTCTCAGCCCCACTAGCACCATTAGACTCGAGTTTGACGCAGACGGTAGCGGAACGGCGGCTTTTCCCGTACTGTTAGCCACAATCAATATTAAGCCTAAGTAAATTGCCTAGCCTTTTTTAACCCTACCGCAACGCTATAAGCTGTTGCGGTGGGGGTGGTATTAATTGTAAGCAACCCTGAACAAAATTATTGCTCTGATACTTCAATAAACCCACCAGGGCTATCGAGTATTTTGCTGTTTATCTTGGCTAGTCGAATGACGCTCAGTGCTTAAGTTAGCCTTGGGGAATTACAAATAAGGCGTAATCGCCCCAATCACTTGCCGCCCAGTTATCTGGCGAGTACATTCAAACATTCTTGGGGTATCTTGATGGTCTGGACACCACAGCCAGTCGTCTTGGTTCAACCGATGGCGGTTAAAACAGCCCGTACACACATCGCCTTCGGGAAAAATCCTAATACAATCCTGCATTTCCGAATAAGGATAGGAAAATCCGCTAATAAGGCAGGTTTTGCAACCGACAGCCCAAGACAGCCAGCTTAAACCACTGCCCAACCCGATGTACAACTTGGCATGGCGCAGGTAATTGATGACGACATCCAACGAACCCTCCGGCAGGCACTTAACACCTTTGGGTAGTTTGTTGCCCATGTGTTCCTTGCCCTCCCGCGAGAGCGAAACCACGCTATAACCCTTAAAGCGCAGAAACCGCACCACTTCGTCCCAGCCACTGGCATTGTTCCAGTATTTTGCTTGCGTAGTCGTATGAAAGCCGATGCAGACATAGGGTTTGTCCATTGGGCGCGGCAAAGATACCGATTTTAGGCGGGGCTTGATCTCCTTAAAGTCAATTCCCAAAATATCATAAGCCGATTGCCCCAAGGGTTGCTCTTTGAATTCCTGGACGTTTTTGCTGTAATCATATTCGCCGTCCTCCTTATAACACCAGCCTAAGCGGTACATGGCATACAGTTCGTGGACGGTTTCCCCAGGCTCGACAAACTCAATGTCAGGGTATTGGTCTTTGAACAAGCCATTGATAAAAGTTGAACAAATTATCTGACAACCATGCTTTTTGCGGAATTCCTCCACTGCCGGAAACCACGCCAAGGTATCGCCCAACGCATTGGATTCAAAAGCGACATAGACCCGCTGATCTTTACAGTCGTAACTTTGCTGGAACAACAGGTTCTTGCTGTTTTTGTCGAAGACGCTGATTTTCCAGCGGATAAAATATCGGTGCGGCGTACGTACCCATTGGTTACCCTTGATTTCACAGGTCAGAGTGAATTCGGGATCATCCAAATCATTGCATTCGACAATAAACTCATCCTGGTCATCACCTTTGATTTCAAGATACGCACCATCAATGAAATTGCAATTAAACTCGGTACTATGAGTCATAGTTGTTCCGTGCTGTGCAAGGCGATAAAGCCCATTAAATTGAAACTTTGGCTATTGGGTTTCGCTATTGCTGTGCCTAATCTGCTGCATTACTCAACCCCAACCCAACCCGACAAAGCCTCAATAATACTCTTGGCTTGGTCTTTGCTGGAAATATTGAACTTGGATTTTTGACGGTATTCGCCGTTCTGTTTTTGATAACGGCGGATGGTATATTTGTCTGGGCCGTATTCGCCTTTCGCATTGTTCCAGTCTTGATAACGGAACATTAATGTGGCCCATGCGCCTTTGGTCAGGACTTTCTTGTCCAGTTCCTTAACTGTTTGAATGCCGCCATCTTCATAATTGACGGTTAAATCGTCTACTGTTTCTGCCATTGTTTTGCCTGATTGAGAATATTAATGTGTGCTGAAAAATTGCCCAAAACCTCGGCTACCTTCGCCAGTTTTGATAGTGTTGACGACTTTTAAATTCCTGGCATCAATGACAGAAACATTGCTGTCAAACCAGTTTGCTACATAGACGTATCGGTCGTCTGGGTGGGTGTTGATGCCTTCGGGTTTTTCGCCGACGGGTATCAAGCCGATTTCTTGCAATGTTTCCGTGTCGATCACCGATACTGAGCCGTCATCCTGATTGGTCACAAACAAACGACTGTCATTCAGTGCCAAGGCGGTTGCATAAGGCAGCATATTGACTTTTACATTGGCAATGGCCTTCATCGTCGCGGTTTCAATGACAGTTACATCGTCACTCTTTACATTAGCGACATACAGGCGGTCGCCACGGGTGTCGAGCGTCAAGCCAAAGGGGTGTTCACCAGCTTGTGCCGTTTTTACAACAGCCAGCTTATAGGTGTCGATTTTGGAAACCGAATTATCAATGCGATTGGCGACATACAGCCAGCGGTTGTTGGGGCTAACCATTAGGCCAGATGGCGATTGTCCCACAGCAATCGAACCGACGATTTTTAAGCTGTCGGCATCAATCACCGAGACAGTGTTGTTATACCAGTCAGCAACATAAATATGCTTGCTATCTGGACTAACAGTTATTCCTAATGAGCCTTCGCTAACGTTGACTGTGGTGATGACTTTGCGCTGTTTGGTGTCTATAACAGCAAAACCCTTGGCTTCTGGTGTGCTGATATAGACTTTGCTGCCATCTGGCGATGCCGCAACACCAGCCGGTTTGCCTTTAACGGCAATGGTGTCAACGACACTGCCTGATTGCGTATCAATAACCGATACGCTGTCATCCAGTTGATTGCTGATGTAGGCAAAAGGCGCTGCCGCAAGCGGTGTGACCAAAACAGCGGTAAGTAACGCGATGGCTACTGAAAGGTATTTTGGTTTTAGCACCTTATTGGCCTGATTTGCTGAGGTAATTCTACTTCTCAGCCAAAGACTTTAGATTTTCCAACCCAGCTTTAAAAATGCCTTTTACCGCAGTATTAGCAACTTCTTCATTCATTTCTGGTGGTGGGTTGTTGTTGACATAGGCACGGTAAAAGCCCGCCTTCCATGTGACCAGCGTGGCTTCGCCTTTCGCTTCCAAGTCTATGCTGGCGGCATAGTTGTCTACTGGCAAAACAGGTACTTTTTCTTCAGCGCCGGCGTGGGTAATGGTTTTTGCAGTGCTCATTTCTGATATTTTGTAAGCGTAAGACATTTTGCCTTCATCATACTTTTTGAGCTCTTCGGTAATCGTGCCACCGTCTTGTAAAGTCAATACACGGGTTGCGCCTTCGCTGTTGCCGCCGTTAACGGTAGTGCTTTTAACAGCAGGTAACCACGACATATCACCATATTCCTTGATGATGCCCCACACCTTTTGGGCGGGTGCATTAATGGTGATTTTTTCCTCAACTTTTTGGCGTACGGGGCCGTGCGCGTAGGCGGTCGCCGCGAACAAGAAAGGCAGCAGCGAAATGGTCAGGCAAAATTTCTTCATATTTATTTCCTTAATGATCGTAAAAAACACAGGGATTATAATATGACGGTCTTGCGATGCAAGCCAGAGTTTTCGTTATCGTAAACCTTCGGCGGTATTGTTGGGTTAGAAAGATTCAAACCCTAGCGATAAACTGGTACGATGTCCGCAGGTTAAACGGGAAAGCAATTGCTGGCTGCTTGCCGATTTTAGGGTTTGTAGGGTTTTAAGTCTTTGTCGTACAGTTATTCGCATACTTTGGAGAGGTTATGGTTGCTTTAAGTCGTTTAAAAACAATATGTTTTGTGGTTCTTGGTGCGTGTGCTGTGCTTGCCCTCAACGCCTGTTCCATATCCAATAGTGTTGGTTCAATCTCAGATAGCGCGGGTTCTATCGCCAAAAGTTCGGAAAGTATTTCAGATTCTTCAACATCTTCCAGCAAAAACAACGATAAGGATGAGAAAAAGATAGACGATAATCGTTACGAAAATGAAGTCAAAGATTTCACGGTGACGTATATGCGTACTAATTCCAGCCATACCGATCAACACGCTTTTATGAAAGGCATCAGTGATGTTGCCTCACAGAACGGCATCGTGGATTGGGAAGCCAATCCAAAAACTTATAGAGCTATCGGCAAGGGTCTAAAAAAAGCTAATATTTCAGGTATTCAGTACGATAATTACAAAAGGCAGTTTACCAATGGCGATAGCGGCAAGATGAGTGATATTCAAGAAGGCTATGACAATTAAAGACTTTAAAGGGTGAAAGTTGCGTTATTGGGATTGCTGTTATTTGCGGGTAGCGCACATGCCAAGATAGTCCAATTTTTATACATAGAAGCCAGCGAAGGTAATTCAAGTGGTGGGCATGTTGCCGTGCAGTTAGGTGATGATGTTTACCACTACCAATACGAAAATGCGCTGATTCGACTGTTTAAACACAAAGCCGAAGCCTTTCGGGTTAATTATCAATTGCTGCAAAACCGCACCATACATATTGCCGATATTGAGGTGTCAGATACTGCTTATGACCGCATAAGCAGTTATTTTAAGGTGCGGTTTTTCGGGCAGACACAGCAACTAAAGCATTTAAAAGCGTTAGAACAAGACCAAGCTTTATTACAGGCTTTATTGGAATGGAAAGCAGGTAAGCCTGTATCGGCTTTATCTGCATTAGGATCAGAAACATCGCTAAAGTCACCTGGGGCTGGTTTGTTTTACGGCGATGGTAATTTGGGTGCTGTAAAAGCGTCTGCTGAATGCGCTACGAAAAGCACAAGTACAAACATCATAGCTAAGTTAAAACAGCAACTTGAAGGGAGATATGGTAAAGAGTTTCTGGCGCAAAAGATTATTGCAACGGATAAAGCACTACGCCAGCTTTTTCCTTTGACTCAAATAAATGATAACTCAACCAACCCTTCCCACTATGCTTTTTCTGAACGTTACAGTGATTTGCTGAACGGTTTTCTAGCCTTACAGGTTTTGCAGAAGGCTCAATCTTTGACGAACAGCGCGTGTTTTGAAGTCAGTCTACCTGGCATGAAGCTAAATGATGCAGAAATACGTCTAGCGGAAACATTCCGACATGATTTACTGCTCTCAGCCCAATCATTAATGGTTTCAAAACGACCTGACTGGGGCTATGCCTTGTTTGTAACTTTGGCACGGTTGATCGTTATCGAACACTCCATACAAACCCGGCATTGGACATTTCTGGATGATACGGACGAAAAAGTCATTGCTATCCCCCAGCAACAGCTAGCACTTTATGCAGAACAGTTACAAAAGCAGCGTCGTAATGATTTAAAAGATATGCTTGAAGCATTCTCTGACTTAGATGAAGGTTCAGGTGCTTATGAACGACGTTACGTAAATCTGGAGATAGCCGCAAACCGTTACCAACAATGGTTAAAAAGCGACAAAACAGGAGAATTACGTTATCAAAGCGAACAAGCACTGCCCAATAAAAGCATTCCTCTAACCCGTTTTTTATTAACGGATTTGTCCGCAGAACAGCTAGAAGCTGCCTTGAATTATCAGGAGTTGGCAGGAGAACGTCAACTTAAGGAAGACAGTGACCGTAATGCCTACCACTTATTGACTAAAAATTGCGTTACCGCACTTTTGGAAAACATCAACGAAGCGGTAGCGGGGCAATCCAAACAGATGCTGGGCGGATTTGTTGATCCCCAACTAAATTTTATCCCATTTCAAGCATTTGACTCGGTACAAGAGACGTATAAGGTCGTCAACATCAGGGAACTGCCAGCTTACAGGCAACAAGAATTGACCAAGATGTATGATAGGGAAGTCGATAGCTGGGTGTATGCCCGTGAATCGAACGTATTCAGCTCTAGCCTTTACAACCATAATCCCGATGATGCCTGGTTTGTGTTTTTTACCGATGATGCAGCTTTGCTTAGGCCGTTGTTTGGTGCGGTCAATACCCTAGCAGCTACCAGTCAAAGTGTATGGGGGTTGTTTAGCTTGCCACTCGACGAGGGCAGGGGGCTTAAAATTGGAGCTAGAGGCGTTTTAACGAGTCTGCCAGAGTTGGCGTTTTTCAATATCCGAAAGGGCAGTTATCCTTTTCCTATAGAGCATTCCATTCAGCAATAGCAGGTTGTGATTTCGTTATCCACGCCTGTGGCAGGATAACGAAATCGACAGTTGTCTATTGCTGACGTATTAACGTGGCACCATTTGCATAATAGTACCAATACCTTGCAGAAGACCATTGGTGTTTTGTAAGGTATTTTGGCGTTTTTGTTGCTCCAGTGCCATTTCGTCACTGACTATAGCTTGTTGCCGCCTGTATTGTTCGGCTTGAACAGCAGTCACCTGTGCATCGGCACGACCACGAGAGGCATTCAAGTAAGCGGTATCCGATCCTGCACCCAATGAGCCTATACTTGGGCCGGCAGGGGTCGCAACACAGCCAGTGGCTAAATTGGCAATTAAAACTGAACCAAGTAGAGGTAAGATAAATTTTTTCATAGCTATTCTCCTATTAAAATGTAAATTTATTGCAATACGTTATTATCGATAAGCTATCGACGTGGAACGATTATGACGTTATTTGGGCGCGTAATATTGCTTTCCCAGGCTCTCACTTCTGCTTCATCTCTTAGTACGGCTCGATGAGCTTCTCGATCTGCATTGAAGGTTTGTAATGAATTATATTGGGCGGCTTTGGTTTCCGCTTCAGACATCGAAAAATGTCCGGCATTTGGAGTCGGGTTTACGATACATCCTCCAACTAACAAAGCCAAAAAGGCAACGATGCCAAGCTTGACGAATTGTATTTTCATAGCGTTGAACTCCTTATTAAGTTAATGATTCTGTCATGGAAGGTGTTTTCTACCATGCTGTTAAAGTAGCTTAGATTCAACTCATAAGTGCAATTCATTTTAACGTGATTGAAAGAGGTTAGCTGATATAGTTCAAGGCTTTTTCAATCCGACCAAAGATGAGGAAGCTTATGAAAGGTTATAAACAGCTAACCCAGATACAAAGATACCAGATTGA